>NZ_JBMKHT010000013.1:0-70405 GCF_049238165.1 Enterobacter cloacae complex sp. IR5422
GCAAGCTACTTTCCGCTGCCGCTCGACTTGCATGTGTTAGGCCTGCCGCCAGCGTTCAATCTGAGCCATGATCAAACTCTTCAATTTAAGTTTGATGCTCGTGAATTAAACTTCGTAATGAATTACGTATGTTCACTCAGAGACTTGGTATTCATTTATTGTCCGAAGACATTAAGAATCCATGTCACTTTGAGTGCCCACACAGATTGTCTGATAAATTGTTAAAGAGCAGTGCCGCTTCGTTTTCGCTGCGGCGCGGGGTGTGCATATTACGCTTTCCCGCTTCAGAGTCAAGCGTTTATTTTCGCTATTCTCTGCTGACCCGGCGGCGTGTGTGCCGTTGTTCCGTGTCAGTGGAGGCGCATTATAGGGAGTTATTCTGATGTGACAAGAGGAAATTTAAAAAAAGTTTCCATCCGCGTTTTTTTTCACCAACAGAGGTGAAATCAAGCTACAAATTGTTCTATTTGATGTATCTGCAACCACAATCACATTCACGGTGGCATAATTATCAGCATGAATCTTTAAGGAATAAAAGCGATGCCATTAAGCGCGCAACAGCTGGCCGCCCAAAAAAACCTGTCTTATGTGCTGGCCGAAAAGCTGGCTCAGCGGATTTTAGCGGGTAAATATGCCCCGGGAAGCATCCTGCCGGGTGAAATGGAGCTGGGTGAGCAGTTTGGGGTGAGCCGTACCGCCGTGCGCGAAGCGGTGAAAACCCTGACGGCGAAAGGAATGGTGCTTCCGCGTCCTCGTATTGGCACACGCGTGATGCCACAGAGTAACTGGAATTTTCTCGATCAGGAGCTGCTCTCCTGGTGGATGACGGAAGACAACTTTCATCAGGTGATCGATCACTTTCTGGTAATGCGCAGTAGCCTTGAGCCTCAGGCATGTCTGCTTGCTGCCACGCTTGGAACAGCAGAGCAGAAAGCGCAGCTTAACGCGTTGATGGAAGAGATGGTGTTCCTGAAAAAACACTTCAACCGCGAACGCTGGGTTGAGGTCGATATGGCCTGGCATGAACATATCTATATGATGAGCGCCAATCCGTTCCTCACCTCTTTTGCCTCTTTATTCCATTCGGTGTACCACACTTACTTTACCTCTATTACACAAGACGACGTGGTAAAACTGGAATGGCACCAGGCGATAGTGGATGCCATTCAGGAAAGCGACGGGCAGCGAGCCCTGAGTGCGTGCCAGGCATTGCTGGCAGCGCCAACCCACCAGCAGGTAAGTAAATGACAAAGAAAAAAGCGCGCAGCATGGCCGGATTGCCGTGGATTGCAGCCATGGCGTTTTTTATGCAGGCACTGGATGCCACCATCCTCAACACCGCGCTTCCCGCTATTGCGCAAAGCCTCAACCGTTCCCCGCTGGCGATGCAGTCCGCCATCATCAGCTATACCCTGACGGTCGCGATGCTGATCCCTGTTAGCGGCTGGCTGGCCGACCGCTTCGGCACCCGCAGAGTTTTCATGCTGGCCGTAACGCTCTTTACGCTCGGTTCGCTGGCCTGTGCGCTCTCCTCGTCCTTAACGGAGCTGGTTATCTTCCGCGTATTACAGGGCATCGGCGGTGCGATGATGATGCCCGTGGCGCGTCTTGCCCTGCTGCGAGCCTACCCGCGAAGCGAACTGCTTCCCGTGCTCAACTTCGTCACCATGCCGGGACTGGTCGGCCCGATACTTGGCCCGGTACTCGGTGGCGTGTTTGTCACCTGGGCAAGCTGGCACTGGATCTTCCTGATTAATATTCCGATTGGCGTTGCGGGGCTGCTGTATGCCCGCAAATATATGCCGAACTTCACCACGCCAAGGCGCAGCTTCGATATGGGCGGCTTCTTCCTGTTTGGCCTGAGCCTGGTGCTCTTCTCCAGCGGGATGGAGCTGTTTGGCGAGAAGATCGTCGCGACGTGGATGGCGCTCTCCGTTATCCTCGCCGGGATTCTGCTTTTCCTTCTTTATATACGTCACGCGCGCCGCCATCCGACGCCGTTAATCTCTCTTGGGCTCTTCAACACCCGAACGTTTTCCGTCGGGATCGCGGGAAACATTGCCTCGCGTCTGGGGACGGGCTGCGTACCGTTCCTGATGCCGCTGATGCTGCAGGTTGGTTTCGGCTATCCGGCACTGATTGCCGGCTGCATGATGGCGCCCACGGCGATGGGCTCGATTCTGGCAAAATCGACCGTGACGCAGGTGCTACGCTGGTTTGGCTATCGCAAAACGCTGGTTGGCGTGACGGTCTTTATCGGTCTGATGATTGCGCAGTTCTCGCTGCAGTCCGCCTCGCTTCCCGTCTGGATGCTGATCCTGCCGCTGTTTGTGCTGGGCATGGCGATGTCGACGCAGTTCACATCGATGAACACCATCACCCTTGCGGATCTGACCGACGAGAACGCCAGTAGCGGCAACAGCGTGCTGGCAGTCACACAGCAGCTGTCGATCAGTTTAGGGGTTGCAGTGAGCGCGGCGGTACTGCGGTTTTATGAAGGTTTCGACAGCGCGAACACCGTCGAGCAGTTCCACTATACCTTTATCACCATGGGCGCACTCACCGTCGTTTCAGCGCTGGTCTTTATGCTGTTAAAACCGAAAGACGGCCGAAACCTGATTAAAGAGCGTCACAAAGAGAAAGCTAAACCGAACCGCGTTCCATCAGAACAGGAGTAAGCTGCAGGCGCTGCTGCTGCAGCGTGGGCTGAGCCATTCGGTGGATCAACACATCGATGGCCAGCTCGCCCAGTTCATCTTTTGGCTGATGAATGGTGGTGAGCGGCGGCGTCATATAGCTGGCCAGCTCGATATCATCGTAGCCGATTACCGCCATATCATGGGGAACGCGCAAACCGGCCTGATATAACGCCTGATAGGCGCCAAACGCCATGGCGTCGTTGCCGATAAACACCGCCTGCGGACGCTGCGGTTGCGCCAGCAGCGTCTGCATCGCTTCAAAACCACCGTGAAACTCAAAATCACCGGTAATACGGTACCCTTCCGGCACGGAAAGTCCCGCCCGCGCCATCGCGGCGAGATATCCTTCCAGACGCAAACGCGCCGGGGTTTTGTCCAGCGGACCGGTAATACAGGCAATGCGGGTATAGCCTTTATCGATCAAATACTGGGTGGCCATATCGCCCCCCAGCAGAGAGTTATCCTGAATGAGGTCGCTGGTGCCGTCGAACGGCGCCCAGTCCATCATCACCGTGGGAATGGAGGGATAGCGCTGGATAATCTCTTTCGACGGCTGGTGCGTTTCGGTACACAGCAGCAGTAGCCCGTCGACGCGTTTTTGCATCAGCGTTTCCAGGTTACGGTTCATGCGCTGCTCGTCCCCTTCGGTATTGCACAGCACCAGGCTGTAGCCACGCTCGAAGCAGCTGCGCTCCACGCCGCGAACCAGCTCAGAATAAAAGGGGTTGGTACTGGCGGTGATCAGCATACCGATCGTACGCGTCTGGTTGAGCTTAAGGCTGCGCGCCAGTGCAGACGGCGCATAGTTGAGATCTTTTACTGCCGCTTCGACTTTTTCCCGAATCGCCTCGCTGACGAAGCGATCGTTATTAATGACGTGAGACACCGTCGAGGTAGAAACGCCCGCCAGGCGGGCGACATCTTTCATTGTGGCCAAGCGTTACCCCTGCTGACTTAAGAATTCATCGATCTCTTTACGCCACGGAACGGAAGGCTGAGCGCCCTTGCGCGTCACCGCAATCGCGGCAGCGGCATGCGCGAAGCGGATCGCATCATCCATTTTCTTGCCTTCCAGCAGCGCGGTCACCAGCGCACCATTGAAGGTGTCTCCCGCTGCGATGGTATCAATCGCCTTCACCTTAAAGCCCGGCACGCGACGGCCTTCACCGTTTACGCTTGCCCATACCCCACGGCTGCCCAGGGTGATGATCACGGTTCTGATGCCTTTGTCGTGCAGCGCACGCGCGGCTCTCGCGGCATCGTCATCGTTTTCTACGCGAATGCCCGTCAGCTTTTCGGCTTCGGTTTCGTTCGGCGTGATGATATCCACCAGCGCCAGCAGCTCGTCTGATAATACACGGGCTGGGGCCGGGTTAAGTACGACAGTGGTATGATTTTCATGCGCAATTTTGGCCGCGGCCAGCACGCTTTCAACCGGCGACTCCAGCTGCATCAGCAGGGCCTCGGCGCCGCCAATGATTGCACGTTGCGCTTCCACGCGCTCCGTCGTCAGCGCTGCGTTAGCGCCAGCATGAATACCGATGACATTCTCACCTTCTGCGTTGACGAAAATCAGCGCCACGCCGGTAGATTCCCCTGCAACAACGCTGACCGGTGCGATATCGATGTTGTCGCTCGCCAGCTGCTTGCGTACGCGCTCGCCGGTATCGTCATCACCCGTGCAGGCGATAAACGCAATATTCGCCCCGCTGCGACCGGCAGCGACGGCCTGGTTTGCCCCTTTACCGCCGAATGCGACCTGATACTGGTTACCCGTGACGGTTTCGCCCGGTGCAGGGAACGATTCAAGGTTAAGAATGTGATCGGCATTGATACTGCCAAGGACGACGAGGTTGCCTGCGGTTTTCATGGTTGGGTTGTCCATCTGAGAGCGCCACCGGTGTTACCCGGTGGCGTATGCCACACTTTTCTTTATTGGTGTCCCTCAGGCCGCCAGTGACGGCCTGATTCGCCTTTTACTGCTTGATAACCAGTTTCAGGTCAACAGGGTATTTAGCCTGAACTTTTTCGCCCTTCAGCACTTTGTCGGCAGTTTCAACGCCAGTCGCGCCAATCTGCTCAGGCAGCTGAGCGATGGTCGCAGCCAGTTTGCCATCGTTTACTGCTTTTTCACCATCCGGCGTGCCGTCAAATCCGACAACCATCACATCAGATTTACCTGCAGTCTGCAGAGCGCGCAGCGCACCCAGCGCCATTTCGTCGTTCTGCGCGAATACCGCCTGCACGTCAGGATGTGCGGTCAGCAGGTTCTGCATGACGTTCAGACCTTTAGTACGGTCGAAGTCTGCCGGCTGGCTAGCCAGTACGTTGAATTTGTGCGCTGCAACCGCCTGCTGGAAGCCTTCGCCACGCTCGCGGGCGGCAGACGTACCGGCAATCCCCTGCAGTTCGATGACTTTAGCGCCTTCACCGGCTTTCTTCGCAATGTAGTCACCCGCAATTTTGCCGCCCAGCACGTTGTCAGACGCAATGTGGCTCACCACGTCGCCTTTCGTTGCCTGACGGTCCAGAGTGATCACCGGGATCTTCGCCTGGTTTGCCATCTTCACGGCGTTGCCTACGGCATCGGAATCGGTTGGGTTGATCAGCAGAATTTTGGTACCACGAACGGTTAAGTCCTGAACGTTAGCCAGCTCTTTCGCCGGGTTGTTCTGTGAATCCAGTACCACCAGGTTGTAGCCCAGTTTATCCGCTTCTTTCTGCGCACCGTCCTTCAGGGAGACGAAGAACGGGTTGTTCAGCGTAGAGACAACCAGCGCGATGGTATCTTTCGCCATGGCGTTAGCACTTACGGTTGCGCTCAGCGCGACAGCAGAAACCAGGGTAGCCAGTTTTTTCATATTCATATCTAAGATGTCCTGTAGTGTCGTCAGTTACTGTTTTTTGTTGTCTACCAGTACCGCCAGCAAAATCACCACTGCCTTAACGATCATCTGGTAATAGGAGGAAACACCTAACAAATTCAAACCATTATTCAGGAAACCGAGAATCAGTGCGCCGATCAATGTCCCAACAATGCGACCTTTACCGCCCGCCAGACTCGTACCGCCCAGAACCACTGCCGCGATAGCATCCAGCTCATACCCCGTACCCGCCGTCGGCTGCGCGGAAGAGAGGCGCGCCACTTCGATGATGCCCGCCAGTGACGCCAGCAGACCACACAGGGAATACACGATAACTTTGACTTTATTAACGCTGATACCGGACAGGCGCGTTGCCGCTTCGTTACCGCCCAGCGCATAGATATAACGGCCCAGACGGGTATGGTGCAGCATGTACCACGCCGCCAGGAAGACGATAGCCATGATCCAGACCGGCGTCGGGACACCCAGCGGGCGACCGATACCGAACCAGCCAAACAGATCGGCGTTATCGGTGAAGCCGGTATTGACCGGGCTGCCGTTGGTATAAACCATGGTCACCCCGCGCAGCAGCAGCATCATCACCAGCGTCGCGATGAACGCCTGAACGCGGCCTTTTGCCACAATCACGCCGGTGACGGCGCCAATCGCCGCGCCTGCCGCCAGAGCTGCGGCCACGGCCACCAGCGCGTTGACTTCAATCCCGACAAGCGAAGCGGCGATCGCACCGGTGAGGGCCAGCAGGGAACCGACGGACAGATCGATCCCTGAGGTCAAAATCACCAGCGTCATGCCGACCGCCATAATGGCGTTCACCGACGTCTGCTGCAGAATGTTGAACAGGTTATTTACGGTGAAGAAATTCGGGCTCATGGTCGACACAATCGCGATCAGCACCAGCAGGGCAA
Organism: Enterobacter cloacae complex sp. IR5422; assembly: GCF_049238165.1. Lineage (NCBI taxonomy): Bacteria > Pseudomonadati > Pseudomonadota > Gammaproteobacteria > Enterobacterales > Enterobacteriaceae > Enterobacter > Enterobacter cloacae complex sp. IR5422. Next base: position 6,490 of record NZ_JBMKHT010000013.1, read on the forward strand.
TGAGCGATTTTTGTTCCATCAGCCACGCCTTTGTGAAATAGCGGCGACCAGAAACAGCCTGGGTAGTCATCTTCTTACTCCTGATTCACGCGATTAAGCTTGCCCACAGCGGCAGCCATCAGAACTTCCTGGGTGGCCTGCTCGCGAGTGAATTCACCGCCGAGATGCCCTTCATGCATGACGATAATGCGATCGCTCATGCCCAATACTTCTGGCATCTCGGAAGAGACCAGAATGATGCTCAGACCGTCGGCCTTAAACTGGTTAATCAGCTGATAGATCTCTTTCTTCGCCCCCACGTCTACGCCGCGGGTTGGCTCGTCGAGGATCAACACTTTCGGGCGCGTCATCAGCCCGCGCGCAATTGCCACTTTCTGCTGATTCCCGCCGGACAACAGGCCAATCGCCTGCTCCATCGACGGCGTTTTAACATTAAAGAGACGGATAAAATCGCTGACCGCCTGCTGCTCGTCTTTATGCTTCAGGCTGCCGCCGCTGTGGCTGAAATAGCGCAGCGCGGTCAGGGACATGTTCTCTTTTACCGACATGCCCAGCACTAAGCCGTCGCGTTTGCGGTCTTCGGAGATATAGACGATGCCGTTCGCCAGACCATCCTGCGGGGAGCGGGTGACCACTTCATGGCCGTCGAGGGTGACATAACCGCTGGTGCGCGGCAGTGCGCCGTACAACACTTTCATCAGCTCGGTTCGTCCCGCGCCCATCAGGCCCGCCACGCCCAGGATCTCGCCCTGGCGCAGGGTAAAGGTGACGTCGTTCACACCCGGGCCGCAGAGGTTATCCACCTTCAGGCGGATCTCACCCGGCGCTTTATCCAGATGCGGATACTGATCTTCAAGCTTGCGTCCCACCATCATTTCAATGAGCGTATCTTCCGTCAGCGTGGCCACTTCGCGCTCGGCAATAAACTGCCCGTCGCGGAAAACGGTGACGTCATCGCAGATTTCAAAGATCTCTTTCATGCGGTGAGAGATATAGACAATCCCGCGCCCCTGCGATTTCAGCTCGCGGATAACGCGGAACAGGGATTCGGTTTCGGTATCGGTCAGGGCGTCGGTCGGTTCATCCATAATGATGACCTTCGACTCAAAGCTCAGCACCTTCGCGATTTCCACCATCTGCTGATCGCCGATGGAGAGATCGCCGACCAGCCGGTCGCTCTTAAAGCGCAGGTTCAGCTTCGCCAGCAGCTTGTCGGCTTCGGCGTACATGGTTTTCCAGTCGATCTTACCGAAGCGATTCACGAACTCACGGCCGAGGAAGATGTTCTCCGCAATGGTGAGCTGCGGGATCAGGTTCAGCTCCTGGTGAATAATGCCGATACCCGCTTCCTGAGAAGATTTCGGGCCAGTGAAGGTGGTTTCTTTACCCAGCCAGAGGAGTGAACCGGCATCGCGTTGATAGATACCGGTCAGCACTTTCATCATGGTGGATTTGCCGGCGCCGTTTTCGCCCACCAGCGCCATTACGCGCCCGGGGTAAACGTTCAGCGCCGCGCCGGAGAGGGCTTTTACGCCCGGGAACGACTTATCGATCCCTTTGAGTTGCAGTAATGCGTCCATGATGGCCTCAGAAGGTGACGCCAGCACAGAGAATGATATTCGCATACGGGGAACACTCCCCGCTGCGAATCACCGCCTGACTGTCTGCGGTTTGTTGTTTGAATTGTTCGTGCGTTGTGTAACGAATTTCGATGGTGTTTCCCTGGTGTTGTTGCAGCTGCTCAAGATGGCTGAGCAACGTTTCGTGGAGCTGCGGATTATGTTGTTTGATTTCCGCCGCGAGAATGGCCGCCTCAACCTGCATCTCCGCGGTCACCACGTCCAGTACCTGCATAAACGAAGGTACGCCCTGCGTTAACGCCATATCAATACGGGTTGTGCTGCGCGGAACCGGTAAGCCTGCATCGCAAACCACCAGCGTATCGGTATGCCCAAGACGGGAAATCACCGACGAGATTTCTGAGTTGAGTACAGTGCCTTTCTTCATTTTTTTGCTCCACTAGCGAAACGTTTCGCTAAAAGAAGTGTAGCCTCAGAAATGTTCAGAAAACCACCATGACGTAACAGATTTGTGATCGACGTCGAAACGTTTCGCTAAGTGAAATATTGATGGGAGAAATTGCCCTGCGGCGCTTCGCTTGCACGGGCCTACGGGTTTGGTAGGCCGGGTAAGCGCAGCGCCACCCGGCATTTTGGAAAGGACTTAAATCTCGACCTGCGTACCCAGCTCTATCACGCGGTTAGGCGGGATCTCAAACTGGTCAGGCGCACGCAGGGCGTTACGTTGCAGGATGAGATACAGCTTACCGCGCAGGCGCAGGTACCACGGGCGCTTACCGATGATCAGCGACTCGTGGGACATAAAGAACGACGTCTCCATCATGCGGCAGCTTAAGCCTTCCAGACCGCAGCGGTGGAACACCTCTTCCACGTTCGGCGTTTCGCGCCAGCCGTAGCTTGCCACCACGCGCCAGAAGGTCGGGGAGAGCTGCTCAATCTGCACGCGGCGTACGTTGTGAACATATGGCGCATCTTCGGTACGCAGCGTCAGCAGGATCACGCGCTCGTGCAGCACTTTGTTGTGCTTGAGGTTATGCATCAGCGCGAACGGGATCACGTTCAGGGCACGAGACATGTACACCGCGGTGCCGGGCACGCGGACCGGCGGGGATTTCTCCAGCGAAGCGATCATCGCCTCCAGAGAATTCCCGTGCTCATGCATACGGCGCAGCAGGCGGAAGCGCTCGCTTTTCCACGTGGTCATGACAATGAACATCACCAGCCCCAGCGTCAGCGGCAGCCAGCCGCCGGAGACAATCTTGTCGAGGTTCGCAGAGAACAGCGGCACGTCAATACACAGGAAGCCCACCAGAATCATCGCCACGAGGAATTTATTCCAGTGCCAGTTACGGTACGCCACCGTGGTGGAGAGAAGCGATGTCAGCACCATGGTGCCGGTTACCGCAATACCGTACGCCGCCGCCAGGTTGCTGGAGTGCTCGAAGCTGACAATCACAATCACAACAGCGAAGTAGAGCAGCCAGTTAACGAACGGGATGTAGATCTGGCCCGACTCCATCTCTGAGGTATGAATGATGCGCATCGGTGAGAGATACCCCAGACGCACGGCCTGGCGCGTCAGAGAAAACACGCCGGAAATCACCGCCTGAGAAGCAATGACGGTCGCCAGCGTCGCCAGAATCAGCATCGGCACCAGCGCCCAGTCAGGCGCCAGCAGGAAGAACGGGTTCTTGATCGCCTCCGGGTTTTTGAGCAACAGCGCGCCCTGGCCGAAGTAGTTGAGCACCAGCGACGGCAGCACAACCAAAAACCAGGCCACGCGGATAGGCAGCTTTCCGAAGTGACCCATATCCGCATACAGCGCTTCCACACCGGTGATGGAGAGCACGACCGCCCCCAGCGCCACGAAGGAAACTACTTTGTATTCGAGGAAGAAATGCACGGCCCAGTATGGGTTCAGCGCATGCAGCACTTCCGGGTTCGCGATAATGCTGCGTAAACCGAGCGCCGCCAGGATCAGGAACCAGGCCAGCATAATCGGCGCAAACAGTTTTCCCACCAGCCCGGTACCGTGCTTCTGGATCACAAACAGCAGCGTCAACACGATTATCGCCAGCGGGACCACCCACGTATCAAGCTGTGGCGCGATGATCTCCAGCCCCTCTATCGCCGAGAGGACCGAAATCGCGGGCGTGATAACCACCTCTCCGTAGAAGAAGCTGCCGCCAATCAGGCCGATAATCACCAGCACGGAGGTCATTCTGGCGGAGGTGTTGCGCCCTGCAAGGGACATCAGGGTCAGGATACCGCCTTCGCCCGCGTTATCAGCGCGCATAACGAAGGAGAGATACTTAACGGAAACGACCAGAATCAGCAGCCAGAAGATGAGGGACAGGAAGCCAAACACGGCATCGCGCTCAACACCAAAGCCAAACTGGCCGGACAAACATTCACGAAGCGTATAAAGCGGGCTGGTGCCAATATCACCGTAGACAACCCCGATCGCCGCAAGCGTAATTGCGGGTAATGATTGCTTATTATCAGTGCTCATAGACTAGTCTTTTCGTTTAAATAACAAATGTGTTCCTGGTCCCTTGGCCCACAAAAAGCGCACAGTATGCACGATTCATTGCAAAATCGTACCCCTAAATGCAACCGCATTAATGTAGCGCAAAGAAAATTGCGCCGCACTTCAGCCTATTACCAGCCCTGACTGAAACGTCTATACTCGCTTCAATTGGCCGCCACGACGGCGAAAGGATGCAAAACTATTATGGCTCACTCACATTTATTAGCAGAAAGAATTTCCCGCCTCAGCAGCGCGCTGGAGAAAGGCCTTTTCGAGCGTAGCCACGCCATTCGCCTCTGTTTACTGGCAGCATTGAGCGGTGAAAGCGTGTTTCTGCTTGGGCCGCCGGGCATCGCCAAAAGCCTGATTGCCCGCAGGCTTAAGTTTGCTTTTAAGAACGCCCGCGCGTTTGAATACCTGATGACCCGCTTTTCCACCCCGGAAGAGGTGTTTGGCCCCCTTTCCATTCAGGCGCTGAAAGATGAAGGGCGCTACGAGCGCCTGACAGCGGGGTATCTGCCTGAGGCAGAAATTGTCTTCCTTGATGAGATCTGGAAAGCCGGCCCGGCCATTCTGAACACCCTGCTCACGGCGATAAACGAACGTCGGTTCCGCAACGGCGCCAGTGAAGAGAAAATCCCGATGCGCCTGCTGGTGGCCGCCTCAAACGAACTGCCTGAAGCCGACAGCAGCCTGGAAGCGCTGTATGACCGTATGCTGATCCGCCTGTGGCTGGACAAAGTGCAGGATAAGTCCAACTTCCGTTCCATGCTGGTCAGCCAGCAGGATGAGAACGAGAACCCGGTAGCAGCGTCATTGCAGGTATCAGACGAGGAGTATTACCAGTGGCAGGAAGAGATCGGTAAAATTAAGCTGCCTGATTCCGTCTTCGAGCTGATTTTCATGCTGCGCCAGCAGCTTGATTTACTGCCCTCTGCCCCCTATGTCTCCGATCGCCGCTGGAAAAAAGCGATCCGCCTGCTGCAGGCCAGCGCCCTGTTCAGCGGTCGCGATGCCGTTGCGCCCATCGATCTGATCCTGCTGAAAGACTGCCTCTGGCACGACGCGGAAGGCATGAATCTGATGCAGCAGCAGCTCGACGTTTTGATGACCGGACACGCCTGGGGACAGCAGGCGATGCTCAATCAGCTGGGGGCGATTGCCCAGCGGCGCATCCAGCTTCAGCAGCAGCAAAGTGATAAAACCGCGCTGAAAGTGAATCGCCTGGGGGGGATGTTCGCCCGCAAACCGCACTATGAATTACCCGCCGAACTCACCAGCCCGACGCTGACCCTGCTGCTTCAGCAGCCGCTCAAGCTGCATGATATGCAGGTGGTGCACGTGACGATTGAGCGCGAGACGCTGGCGCAGTGGCTGGATAAGGGCGGAGAGATCCGCGGAAAGCTCAACGGCATCGGTTTCGCGCAGCCGCTGACCATGGAAGTGGACAGCAGCCAGCACCTGGTGATCCGCGACGTCAGCCTGCAGGGCTCGCGTCTTGCGCTTCCGGGAACCGCCTCTGAGAGCGTCCCCGAAGAGATTAAGCAGCAGCTGGACGCGCTGGACACCGAATGGCACCAGCAGCACACCCGCTTTAGCGAGCAGCAAAAATGCCTCTTTATCCATAGCGACTGGTTAGGCCGCATCGAAGCCAGCCTGCAGGACGTCAGCGCGCAGATCAAACAGGCGCGTCAATGCTAACCCTGGATACGCTTAACGTCATGCTGGCCGTCAGCGAGGAAGGGTTGATCGAAGAAGTGGTGATCACCCTTCTGGCTTCACCGCAGCTGGCGGCCTTCTTTGAAAAATTTCCGAAGCTCAAAAAGGCGATGACCGACGATCTTCCGCGCTGGCGGGATAACCTGCGTCAACGGTTTAAAGAGACCGAAGTCCCCCCTGAGTTAACGGAAGAAGTGGCCTGCTATCAGCAGTGCCAGCGACTTTCCACGTCGCAGTTTATCGTCCAGCTTCCGCAAACCCTGACGTTGCTCGACAAGGTCCACTCCCCGTTTGCCAGCCAGGCCCGGGGGCTGGTCACGGACAACGCCACGTTCACTCCCGCACTGCACACCCTCTTCTTACAGCGCTGGCGTCTCAGCCTGGTGGTGCAGGCCACGACGCTAAACCAGCAGCTGCTGGATGAAGAGCGCGAACAGCTGCTCAGTGAAGTTCAGGAACGCATGACCTTAAGCGGCCAGCTTGAGCAGGTGCTGGTGGAAAATGAGAACGCCGCAGGGCGTCTCTGGGATATGAGCGCCGGCCAGCTCCGGCGCGGGGACTATCAGTTGATCGTCAAGTACGGCGATTTTCTGGCGCAGCAGCCCGAGCTGATGAAGCTTGCAGAACAGCTGGGACGTTCAAGGGAGGCAAAGTCGGTTCCAAAGAAAGACGCCCCGATGGAAACCTTCCGCACCCTGGTGCGTGAGCCGGCCACCGTTCCAGAGCAGGTCGACGGGCTCCAGCAGAGCGATGATATTCTGCGCCTGCTGCCCACGGAGCTGAGCACGCTCGGGATGACCGAGCTGGAGTACGAGTTTTACCGTCGGCTGGTGGAAAAACAGCTCCTCACCTACCGGCTGCACGGTGAAGCCTGGCGCGAGAAAGTCAGCCAGCGGCCGGTCATTCATCAGGATTTTGACGAGCAGCCGCGCGGGCCATTTATTGTCTGCGTGGATACGTCCGGCTCCATGGGCGGGTTTAACGAGCAGTGTGCAAAGGCGTTCTGTCTGGCGCTGATGCGCGTGGCGCTCGCCGATCGCCGTCGCTGCTTCATTATGCTGTTCTCCAGCGAAGTCGTGGGCTATGAGCTGACGAACCAGCAGGGGATCGAGCAGGCAATCCGCTTCCTGAGCCAGCGCTTTCGCGGCGGAACCGATCTGGCCAGCTGTTTTCGCAGCATCGTAGAGCGGATGCAGGGCGGCGACTGGTATGACGCTGACGCGGTAGTGATATCCGATTTTATTGCCCAGCGGCTGCCGGATGACGTGGTCAATAAAGTGAAGGAATTACAGCGTGTGCATCAGCACCGTTTTCATGCGGTGGCGATGTCCGCCCATGGAAAACCCGGCATCATGCGCATCTTCGATCATATCTGGCGCTTTGATACCGGGTTGCGTAGCCGCCTGCTCAGACGCTGGCAGCGTTAATTACAGAAGAGAACCGACGCTTTCACGTACCTGCTGCGGCCAGACGCCACACTGCACCTGACCAATATGGGGCAACTGAAGCAGCAGCATGGTCAGACGGGACTGGCCGATACCGCCGCCAATCGTCTGCGGCATTTCCCCACGCAGCAGCGCCTGGTGCCACTCCAGTTTGAGACGATCTTCATCTCCGGTCACCGCCAGCTGGCGCTTCAGCGCCTCAGCATCCACGCGGATCCCCATAGAAGAAAGCTCGAATGCGTCTTCCAGCACCGGGTTCCAGACCAGAATATCGCCGTTCAGCCCGGCAAATTCCCCCTCACCGGTGGTGCTCCAGTCATCATAATCCGGCGCACGAACGTCGTGGCGTTTGCCATCAGACAGCTTGCCGCCGATCCCAATCAGGAACACCGCCCCGAGCTCTTTGGCGATCGCCCGCTCGCGGCCTTTGGCATCCAGATCCGGGAAACGGGTCAGCAATTCCTGGCTGTGTACAAAGTGGATCGTTTCAGGCAGGAACGGTGCCAGACCAAACGCTTTGCTTACGGCCGCTTCGGTCGCTTTGATCCCGGCGTAGATCGCCTCAACGGTAGACTTCAGCGTGCCAACGTGGCGCTCACCATCGCCCATCACGCGCTCCCAGTCCCACTGGTCAACGTAAACGGAATGAATGGGAGACAGGCGGTCTTCATCGGGGCGAAGGGCTTTCATGTGCGTGTAGAGCCCTTCGCCCGCGCTGAAGTCATGTTGTCCCAGGGTCTGACGCTTCCACTTCGCCAGTGAATGAACCACTTCGAACTGGGCGTCTGGCAGCGTTTTCACTTTTACCTGTACCGCTTTTTCGCATCCAGAGAGGTTATCCTGCGTCCCGTCACCCACGCGGCTGAGGATCGGGGCCTGGACTTCAATCAGCCCAAGCTTCTCTTCAAGCTGGCGGGAAAAATGGGATTTTACGAAACTGATCTGGCGTTGTTTTGCGATGTAAGCGGTTTTCATTATTTATACTCCTGCGTCCTGTTGATATTGATTAAGCAACAGAAATGACACCTTATTCAATAACCCATCAGCAAAAAGCCGCCTTCACTTTTGATTCGATAAAATAAGGCGCTAGAATAGAGTGATTCATTAATCTTCATAAGAAAAAGCTATGGAAAATTATCAGATCGACAATCTCGACCGCGGCATTCTGGAGGCGTTAATGGCCAATGCCCGTACCGCCTACGCCGAACTGGCGAAACAGTTTGGCGTCAGCCCGGGCACCATCCACGTTCGCGTAGAGAAGATGAAGCAGGCGGGGATCATTACCGGCGCGCGCATTGACGTCAGCCCGAAGCAGCTGGGTTACGACGTCTGCTGCTTCATCGGCATCATTCTAAAAAGCGCCAAAGACTACCCCTCCGCCCTGGCGAAGCTAAACGCGCTGGATGAAGTCACCGAGGCGTACTACACCACCGGGCACTACAGCATCTTTATTAAGGTCATGTGCCGATCCATCGACGCCCTCCAGCAGGTACTTATCAACAAGATCCAAACAATCGATGAAATTCAGTCCACCGAGACCCTGATCTCCCTGCAAAACCCGATCATGCGTACCATCCGCCCGTGATCGGGCAAATTCATTCCCACATTTTCCACAGGTAGATCCCAGCTCGTTCACAGCGTACAATGGCCGTCTCTTTATCTGAGCGAGCGATCAATGGCGGACATTACCCTTATCAGCGGCAGCACCCTTGGCGGTGCGGAATACGTAGCGGAACATCTGGCTGAAAAGCTGGAAGAGGCGGGCTTTTCTACGGAAACCCTGCACGGCCCGTTGCTGGAAGATCTCCCGACTGACGGGGTCTGGCTGCTGATCACCTCCACGCACGGCGCGGGCGATCTGCCGGACAACCTGCAACCTTTATATGACGAACTGCTGGAACAGCAGCCCGACCTGTCAAACGTCCGTTTTGGCGCAGTGGGGATCGGCAGTCGTGAATATGACACCTTTTGCGGGGCAATAGAGAAAGTCGAAGCCGCTGTGACCTCCTGCGGAGCAAAACAGCTGGGCGAAACACTCAAGATCAACATCCTCGATCATGACATTCCGGAGGATCCAGCCGAGATCTGGCTCGCGGAATGGAAAAATTTACTCAAAAACGATTAAAGATCGCGCGAACAGATGTGGATAAGTCTGGTTAAAAGCTCGTATTAACCCGTAGTTATCCAAAGAACAACCGTAGCGCCGTTTTTGGCCTGTGTATAAAGTCGCGATCTGATCCCAGCTTATACGGTCCAGGATCACCGATCATTCACAGCAAACGATCCTTTCTAACTGCATGATCTTCTTTATGAGATCGGACTTATCCACACGGGTTCGCGATCCTAATAAGAGATCACAATAGAACAGATCTCTAAATAAAAAGATCTTCTTTTTAATAGCCCAGGATCCCAATGCTTTCTCGAAAGACTAAAGTTGAGTAGAATCCACGGCCCGGGCTTCAATCCATTTTCATACCGCTTTACGCGAGGCAGACCACCATGTTTTATCAGGATCCTTTTGACGTCATCATCATTGGCGGGGGTCACGCAGGCACTGAGGCCGCAATGGCCGCAGCGCGAATGGGTCAGCAGACCCTGCTTTTGACACACAATATCGACACGCTGGGACAAATGTCCTGTAATCCGGCGATTGGCGGCATTGGGAAAGGACACCTGGTAAAAGAAGTGGATGCACTTGGCGGCCTGATGGCGAAGGCGATCGATCACGCAGGCATTCAGTTTAGGATACTAAACGCCAGTAAAGGCCCCGCTGTACGTGCGACCCGTGCTCAGGCAGACCGCGTACTATATCGGCAGGCGGTACGTACCGCGCTGGAGAACCAGCCGAACCTGATGATCTTCCAGCAGGCGGTTGAAGATCTTATCGTTGAGAACGATCGCGTCGTGGGCGCCGTGACCCAGATGGGCCTCAAATTCCGCGCTAAAGCCGTGGTGTTGACCGTGGGTACCTTCCTTGACGGTAAAATTCATATTGGTCTGGATAACTACAGCGGCGGCCGTGCAGGCGATCCGCCGTCTATCCCATTGTCTCGCCGTCTGCGCGAGCTGCCGCTGCGCGTCAGCCGCCTGAAAACCGGTACGCCGCCGCGTATTGATGCGCGCACCATTGATTTCAGCGTGCTGGCGCAACAGCACGGTGATAACCCAATGCCGGTCTTCTCGTTTATGGGCAATGCGGCACAGCATCCGCAGCAGGTGCCGTGCTACATCACGCACACCAACGAGAAAACCCATGACGTGATCCGCAATAACCTCGATCGCAGCCCGATGTACGCCGGCGTGATCGAAGGGATCGGTCCACGCTACTGCCCGTCGATCGAAGACAAAGTGATGCGCTTTGCCGATCGCAACCAGCACCAGATCTTCCTGGAGCCGGAAGGGTTGACCTCAAACGAAATTTACCCGAACGGCATCTCCACCAGCCTGCCGTTCGACGTACAGATGCAAATTGTTCGCTCAATGCAGGGTATGGAGAACGCAAAAATCGTTCGCCCTGGCTACGCTATTGAGTACGATTTCTTCGATCCGCGTGACCTGAAGCCGACCCTGGAGAGCAAATTCATCCACGGTCTGTTCTTCGCGGGTCAGATTAACGGCACCACCGGCTACGAAGAAGCGGCTGCACAGGGCCTGCTTGCCGGTCTGAACGCCGCGCGCTTCTCTGCTGAGAAAGAGGGCTGGGCTCCGGCGCGTTCTCAGGCTTATCTGGGCGTGCTGGTTGACGATCTCTGCACGCTGGGTACCAAAGAACCGTACCGTATGTTTACCTCTCGCGCGGAATATCGCCTGATGCTGCGTGAAGATAACGCCGACCTGCGTCTGACCGAAATGGGCCGCGAGCTGGGTCTGGTCGATGACGAGCGCTGGGCGCGCTTCAACGAGAAGCTGGAGCGCATTGAGCAGGAACGTCAGCGTCTGAAAACCACATGGGTTAATCCGCAGGCGGAAACCGCTGCTGAAGTGAACGCTCACTTAACCGCGCCGCTGTCGCGCGAAGCCAGCGGTGAAGATCTGCTGCGCCGTCCAGAAGTCACCTACGAGAACCTGGTCAAACTGACCGCGTTCGCGCCGGGCCTGGAAGACGCTGAAGCGGCAGAGCAGGTCGAGATCCAGGTGAAGTACGAAGGTTACATCGCCCGTCAGCAGGATGAGATCGAAAAACAGCAGCGTAACGAAAACACGCTGCTGCCGGAAATGCTGGACTACCGCCAGGTGACGGGCCTTTCCAACGAAGTGATCGCCAAGCTGAACGATCACAAACCGGTGTCGATCGGTCAGGCATCCCGCATCTCGGGCGTGACCCCGGCGGCGATTTCGATCCTGCTGGTGTGGCTGAAAAAGCAGGGCATGTTGCGCCGTAGCGCGTAATTGACATTGCTTTTGGCGGGTGGCGCTTCGCTGACCCGCCCTACTTATTCGTAGGCCCGGTAAGCGGCAGCGCCACCGGGCAAAAAAACTCTCAACAGGTATTCACTGTGCTCAACAAACTCTCTCGTCTGCTGGATCAGGCAGGTATTTCGCTCACCGATCACCAGAAAAATCAGCTGGTGGCCTATGTCGATATGCTGAACAAATGGAACAAAGCGTACAACCTGACGTCTGTTCGCGACCCCAACGAGATGCTCGTTCGCCACATTCTCGACAGCATCGTGGTTGCTCCCTGGCTGAAAGGTGAACGCTTTATCGACGTGGGGACGGGCCCTGGTCTGCCGGGTATTCCGCTGTCGATTGTTCGCCCTGAGAGCCATTTCACGCTGCTGGATAGTCTTGGCAAACGCGTGCGCTTTTTACGCCAGGTACAGCATGAGCTGAAGCTTGAAAACATCACGCCCGTGCAGAGCAGGGTAGAGGAGTTCCCGGCAGAGCCGCCGTTTGACGGGGTTATCAGCCGCGCATTTGCGTCGCTCAACGATATGGTGAGCTGGTGCAAGCACTTACCTGCGGAGAATGGCCGCTTTTATGCGCTGAAAGGGCAGTTGCCAGGCGATGAGATTGAACAGCTTCCGGACGGTTTTGCTGTCGAGTCTATTGAGAAATTACAGATTCCTCAGCTCGAAGGCGAACGTCACCTGGTGATAATTAAGCCAAACAATTTTTAAAAAATTAATAAAAAATGTGGAATTCGTGCTGTTCTTATCATGTTAAAAAACAGCACAACTACCGGGGATTTACCGAGGAGCTTTTAACCTCTGCTTCACTAAGGTTTTTCTTCCGGTTAACGAAGCAATCGTTATTCACCGAGAAGATAGTCATCCTTGAAAATATAAGTCTGCTAAAAGTGGAAGGCAGTAACCAGAACGCAATGTTAATTATTTATTAAGAATGTCAATAAAAGGTTTTTATTGTGTACTGGGCTGTTTTGAAAATAGTTGCGACATTTTGCGTTTAATTTCATAAAGATAAATTTCTGCGATTTGCGCCTTTGATAAATACAACCTTATCGCAAATGTGTGTTTTGTGATCTCGTGCACGCTTTATCGACAACGTTTTCGCGCTGTTTGCAGTTTTGGTCGAAGGTTGACGCTTTCAGCGAAAGTTAAAAAATAGCGGTGGGGAAAAATATTTAAACATTTATTCACCTTTTCGCTACTTAATGTTTGAAATCACGGGTGCGCACCGTATAATTTGACCGCTTTTTGATGCTTGACTCTGAGCCTTAAAGGACGTTTTATACGACACGCGGCATACCTCGAAGGGAGCAGGAGTAAAAACGTGATGTCTGTGTCGCTCTTGAGTAGAAACGTTGCTCGTAAGCTTCTGTTCATTCAGTTTCTGGCTGTGATAGCAAGTGGACTGCTGTTTAGCCTCAAAGACCCCTTCTGGGGCATCTCCGCCGTGTGCGGGGGTTTGGCGGTTGTGCTGCCAAACGTGTTGTTTATGATTTTTGCCTGGCGTCATCAGGCGCATACACCTGCCAAAGGCCGCGTGGCCTGGTCCTTCGCCCTCGGCGAAGTGTGTAAGGTGTTGCTGACCTTTGCTCTACTGGTGATGGCGCTGGCGGTTTTGAAAGTGGTCTTCATGCCGCTGATAGCAACGTGGGTTTTGGTGCTGGTGGTACAAGTTCTGGCTCCAGCTGTAATCAATAACAAAGGGTAAAAGGCATCATGGCTTCAGAAAATATGACGCCGCAGGATTACATAGGTCACCATCTGAATAACCTTCAGCTGGACCTGCGTACATTCTCGCTGGTGGATCCACATAACCCCCCGGCCACCTTCTGGACGATCAACATCGACTCCATGTTCTTCTCGGTGGTTTTGGGTCTTCTGTTCCTGGCCATGTTCCGCGGTGTTGCTAAACGAGCGACCAGCGGTGTACCAGGGAAATTCCAGACCTTCATCGAAATGATCATCGGCTTCGTCCATGGCAGCGTCAAAGACATGTACCATGGCAAGAGCAAGCTGATTGCTCCGCTGGCGCTGACCGTGTTCGTTTGGGTCTTCCTGATGAACCTGATGGACCTGCTGCCAATCGATCTGCTGCCGTTTATTGGCGAGCACATCTTCGGCCTGCCTGCACTGCGTGTTGTACCGTCTGCGGACGTGAACATCACCCTGTCGATGGCGCTGGGCGTGTTTATCCTGATTCTTTTCTACAGCATCAAAATGAAAGGCGTAAGCGGCTTTGTGAAAGAGCTTACCTTGCAGCCGTTCAACCACTGGGCGTTTATTCCGGTCAACCTGATCCTGGAAGGCGTTAGCCTGCTGTCCAAACCTGTTTCACTGGGTCTGCGACTGTTCGGCAACATGTATGCGGGTGAGCTGATTTTCATTCTGATCGCGGGTCTTCTGCCGTGGTGGTCACAGTGGGTTCTGAATGTGCCGTGGGCCATTTTCCACATCCTGATCATTACGCTGCAAGCCTTTATCTTCATGGTTCTGACGATCGTCTATCTGTCGATGGCGTCTGAAGAGCACTGATTTTTTACCAACACTACTACGTTTTAATTGAAACAAACTGGAGACTGTCATGGAAAACCTGAATATGGATCTGCTGTACATGGCTGCCGCTGTGATGATGGGTCTGGCGGCTATCGGTGCTGCGATCGGTATCGGCATCCTCGGGGGCAAATTCCTGGAAGGCGCTGCGCGTCAACCTGATCTGATTCCTCTGCTGCGTACTCAGTTCTTTATCGTTATGGGTCTGGTGGATGCTATCCCAATGATCGCTGTAGGTCTGGGTCTGTACGTGATGTTTGCTGTCGCGTAGTAGTAGTTTTAAAACCCTAAGCCACAGATATTAAAGAGGTATTGTGCTGTGAACATGAACGCAACAATCCTCGGCCAGGCCATCGCGTTTATTCTCTTTGTCTGGTTCTGCATGAAGTATGTATGGCCGCCTTTAATGGCAGCCATCGAAAAACGTCAGAAAGAAATTGCTGACGGTCTGGCTTCTGCAGAACGCGCTAAGAAAGATTTGGACCTTGCACAGGCCAACGCGACAGACCAGCTGAAAAAAGCGAAAGCGGAAGCTCAGGTTATCATCGAACAGGCTAACAAACGCCGTTCGCAGATCCTGGACGAAGCGAAAGCTGAAGCAGAACAGGAACGTACTAAGATCGTGACACAGGCTCAGGCTGAAATTGAAGCTGAGCGTAAACGTGCTCGTGAAGAACTGCGTAAGCAGGTTGCGATTCTGGCTGTTGCTGGCGCCGAGAAGATCATCGAACGTTCCGTGGATGAAGCTGCTAACAGCGACATCGTGGACAAACTTGTCGCTGAACTGTAAGGAGGGAGGGGCTGATGTCTGAATTTGTTACGGTAGCTCGCCCCTACGCCAAAGCAGCTTTTGACTTTGCTATCGAACACCAAAATGTCGATCGCTGGCAGAATATGCTGGCGTTTGCCGCTGAGGTGACGAAAAACGAACAAATGGCCGAGTTGCTTTCCGGTGCGTTAGCACCTGAAACCCTCGCCGCGTCGTTTATCGCCGTGTGCGGAGAGCAACTGGATGCCAACGGCCAGAACCTGATTAAGGTGATGGCAGAGAATGGTCGTCTCCGTGTGCTCCCGGATGTTCTCGAGCAGTTTGAGCACTTACGTGCCCTTAGTGAAGCTACCGCTGAAGTCGAAGTGACTTCTGCGACTGAACTGAGTGACGAACAGCTTGCGAAAATTACCGCCGCGATGGAAAAACGTCTGTCACGCAAAGTTAAGCTGAATTGCAAAATCGATAAGTCTGTAATGGCAGGCGTAATCATCCGCTCGGGTGATATGGTCATTGATGGCAGCGTACGCGGCCGTCTTGAGCGCCTTGCAGACGTCTTGCAGTCTTAAGGGGACTGGAGCATGCAACTGAATTCCACCGAAATCAGCGAACTGATCAAGCAGCGCATTGCTCAGTTCAATGTTGTGAGTGAAGCTCACAACGAAGGTACTATTGTTTCTGTAAGTGACGGTGTTATCCGCATCCACGGCCTGGCCGATTGTATGCAGGGTGAGATGATTTCCCTGCCGGGTAACCGTTACGCTATCGCACTGAACCTGGAGCGCGACTCCGTTGGTGCAGTTGTGATGGGTCCATACGCTGACCTCGCCGAAGGCATGAAGGTTAAGTGTACTGGCCGTATTCTGGAAGTACCGGTTGGCCGTGGCCTGCTGGGTCGCGTTGTTAACACCCTGGGTGCGCCAATCGACGGTAAAGGTCCGGTTGAGCACGATGGCTTCTCCCCAATCGAAGTTATCGCACCAGGCGTTATCGACCGTCAGTCCGTAGATCAGCCTGTTCAGACAGGTTATAAGTCCGTTGACGCCATGATCCCAATCGGTCGTGGTCAGCGTGAACTGATCATCGGTGACCGTCAGACCGGTAAAACCGCGATGGCAATCGACGCCATCATCAACCAGCGTGATTCCGGCATCAAATGTGTGTACGTGGCTATCGGCCAGAAAGCGTCCACCATTTCTAACGTGGTTCGTAAACTGGAAGAGCACGGCGCGCTGTCTAACACCATTGTTGTTGTGGCGACCGCTTCTGAATCTGCTGCACTGCAATACCTGGCACCATACGCCGGTTGCGCAATGGGCGAATACTTCCGTGACCGCGGTGAAGATGCGCTGATCGTATACGATGACCTGTCTAAACAGGCTGTTGCTTATCGTCAGGTTTCCCTGCTGCTCCGTCGTCCACCTGGACGTGAAGCGTTCCCTGGCGACGTATTCTACCTCCACTCTCGTCTGCTGGAGCGTGCTTCCCGCGTTAACGCGGAATACGTCGAGAACTTCACCAAAGGTGAAGTGAAGGGTAAAACGGGCTCTCTGACCGCGCTGCCGATCATTGAAACCCAGGCGGGTGACGTTTCTGCGTTCGTTCCGACCAACGTAATCTCCATTACCGATGGTCAGATCTTCCTGGAAACCAACCTGTTTAACTCCGGTATTCGTCCGGCGGTTAACCCGGGTATCTCCGTATCCCGTGTTGGTGGTGCTGCTCAGACCAAGATCATCAAGAAACTGTCCGGTGGTATCCGTACCGCGCTGGCACAGTATCGCGAACTGGCTGCGTTCTCTCAGTTCGCATCCGATCTGGACGAAGCAACCCGTAAACAGCTGAGCCACGGTCAGAAAGTGACCGAACTGCTGAAGCAGAAACAGTACGCACCAATGTCTGTTGCTCAGCAGGGCCTGGTACTGTTCGCGGCTGAACGCGGTTACCTCGAAGATGTGGAACTGGCGAAAATCGGTAGCTTCGAAGCCGCTCTGCTGGCTTACGTCGACCGTGATCACGCTCCGCTGATGCAAGAGATCAACCAGACCGGTGGCTATAACGACGAAATCGAAGGCAAGCTGAAAGCTATCCTCGATTCCTTCAAAGCAACCCAATCCTGGTAATCGTCCGGCGGCTTGTCTCAGGACAAGCCGCCTGGCATTGAGGAGAAGCTCATGGCCGGCGCAAAAGAGATACGTAGTAAGATCGCAAGCGTCCAGAACACGCAAAAGATCACTAAAGCGATGGAGATGGTCGCCGCTTCCAAAATGCGTAAATCGCAGGATCGCATGGCGGCCAGCCGTCCTTATGCAGAAACCATGCGCAAAGTGATTGGTCACCTTGCAAACGGTAATCTGGAATATAAGCACCCTTACCTGGAAGAACGCGACGTTAAGCGCGTGGGCTACCTGGTGGTGTCGACCGACCGTGGTCTGTGTGGCGGCTTGAACATTAACCTGTTCAAAAAACTGCTGGCGGATATGAAAGCATGGTCTGAAAAAGGCGTTCAGTGCGATATCGCAATGATCGGCTCTAAAGGCGTCTCTTTCTTTAACTCCGTTGGTGGCAACATTGTCGCTCAGGTGACCGGTATGGGTGATAACCCGTCCCTGTCCGAACTGATTGGCCCGGTTAAAGTTATGTTGCAGGCCTATGATGAAGGCCGTCTGGACAGACTGTACGTTGTCAGCAACAAATTCATTAACACCATGTCTCAGGTTCCAACGCTCACTCAGATGCTGCCGTTACCGGCATCAGAAGATGACGAGCTGAAGCAAAAAGCCTGGGATTACCTGTATGAACCCGATCCGAAACCGCTGCTGGATACCCTGCTGCGTCGTTACGTTGAATCTCAGGTTTATCAGGGCGTTGTAGAAAACCTGGCCAGCGAGCAGGCCGCACGAATGGTGGCGATGAAAGCCGCGACCGATAATGGCGGCAGCCTGATTAAAGAGCTGCAGTTGGTTTACAACAAAGCTCGTCAGGCCAGCATTACTCAGGAACTCACCGAGATCGTCTCGGGGGCCGCCGCGGTTTAACCAGGTTTACGAATTACGTAGAGGATTCAAGATGGCTACTGGAAAGATTGTCCAGGTAATCGGCGCCGTGGTGGACGTCGAGTTCCCTCAGGACGCCGTACCACGCGTGTACGACGCGCTTGAGGTACAGAATGGTAACGAGAGCCTGGTGCTGGAAGTTCAGCAGCAGCTCGGCGGCGGTATCGTGCGTACCATCGCGATGGGTTCTTCCGACGGTCTGCGTCGTGGTCTGGAAGTAAAAGACCTTGAGCACCCGATCGAAGTCCCGGTAGGTAAAGCAACACTGGGTCGTATCATGAACGTATTGGGTCAGCCAATCGACATGAAAGGCGACATCGGTGAAGAAGAGCGTTGGGCTATCCACCGCGCGGCACCTTCCTACGAAGAGCTGTCCAGCTCTCAGGAACTGCTGGAAACCGGTATCAAAGTTATCGACCTGATGTGTCCGTTTGCGAAGGGCGGTAAAGTGGGTCTGTTCGGTGGTGCGGGTGTAGGTAAAACCGTAAACATGATGGAGCTGATCCGTAACATCGCGATCGAGCACTCCGGTTACTCCGTATTTGCGGGCGTAGGTGAACGTACTCGTGAGGGTAACGACTTCTACCACGAAATGACCGACTCCAACGTTCTGGACAAAGTATCCCTGGTTTACGGCCAGATGAACGAGCCACCTGGAAACCGTCTGCGCGTTGCGCTGACCGGCCTGACGATGGCTGAGAAGTTCCGTGACGAAGGCCGTGACGTTCTGCTGTTCGTTGATAACATCTATCGTTACACCCTGGCCGGTACTGAAGTATCTGCACTGCTGGGTCGTATGCCTTCAGCGGTAGGTTACCAGCCAACGCTGGCGGAAGAGATGGGTGTTCTTCAGGAACGTATCACCTCTACCAAAACCGGTTCTATCACCTCCGTTCAGGCGGTATACGTACCTGCGGATGACTTGACTGACCCATCTCCAGCCACCACCTTTGCGCACTTAGATGCAACCGTGGTACTGAGCCGTCAGATCGCGTCTCTGGGTATCTACCCAGCCGTTGACCCGCTGGACTCCACCAGCCGTCAGCTGGATCCACTGGTTGTTGGTCAGGAGCACTACGACACCGCGCGTGGCGTACAGTCCCTGCTGCAGCGTTACCAGGAACTGAAAGACATCATCGCCATCCTGGGTATGGATGAACTGTCTGAAGAAGACAAACTGGTGGTAGCACGTGCGCGTAAGATCCAGCGCTTCCTGTCCCAGCCGTTCTTCGTTGCGGAAGTATTCACCGGTTCTCCGGGTAAATACGTTTCCCTGAAAGACACCATCCGTGGCTTTAAAGGCATCATGGAAGGCGAATACGATCACCTGCCAGAGCAGGCGTTCTACATGGTTGGTTCCATCGAAGAAGCTGTGGAAAAAGCCAAAAAACTTTAACGCCTTAATCGGAGGGTGATATGGCAATGACTTACCACCTGGACGTCGTCAGCGCAGAGCAACAAATGTTCTCTGGTCTGGTCGAGAAAATCCAGGTAACGGGTAGTGAAGGTGAGCTGGGTATTTTCCCGGGTCACGCACCGCTGCTCACCGCCATTAAGCCTGGTATGATCCGCATCGTTAAACAGTTCGGTCACGAAGAGTTTATCTATCTGTCCGGCGGCATTCTTGAAGTGCAGCCAGGCAGTGTGACCGTTCTGGCCGATACCGCTATTCGTGGCCAGGATCTCGACGAAGCGCGAGCCCTGGAGTCGAAGCGTAAGGCTGAAGAGCACATTAGCAGCTCTCATGGCGACGTGGATTACGCTCAGGCGTCTGCGGAGCTGGCCAAAGCGATCGCGAAACTGCGCGTTATCGAGTTGACCAAAAAAGCGATGTAACACCGGCTTGAAAAGCACAAAAGCCAGTCTGGATACCAGGCTGGCTTTTTTTTTCGGCCTTAATTCATGATGAAAAAGATGTAGAATTTTAAGCATCAAACGTTTTTACTTCTCACTCAAACAACCGTCAGGATGCGTATGTCAAACAGTGCGATGAGCGTGGTGATCCTTGCCGCAGGCAAAGGGACCCGCATGTATTCCGACCTGCCTAAAGTGCTTCACACGCTTGCAGGAAAGCCAATGGTGCAGCACGTCATTGATGCAGCGAATGAATTGGGTGCCAGTCAGGTCCACCTGGTCTACGGCCACGGTGGCGATCTGCTTAAAAAGACGCTGAGCGACGACAAGCTCAACTGGGTGCTTCAGGCCGAGCAGTTGGGTACAGGCCATGCCATGCAGCAGGCAGCGCCCTTCTTTGCGGATGACGAAGACATTTTGATGCTCTACGGCGATGTCCCGCTGATCTCCGTTGAAACGCTGACTCGCCTGCGTGAAGCCAAACCGCAGGGCGGCATCGGTTTATTAACCGTCGTGCTGGACGATCCAACCGGTTATGGCCGTATCACCCGTGAAAACGGCAACGTTACGGGTATTGTTGAGCATAAAGATGCCAGCGAGGCGCAGCGTCAGATTCAGGAGATCAACACCGGTATCCTGATTGCCAATGGTGCGGATATGAAGCGCTGGCTGTCGAAGCTCAATAACAATAACGCCCAGGGTGAATACTACATCACCGACATTATTGCGATGGCATACCTGGAAGGGCGCGAGATTGCGGCGGTCCATCCGGCGCGCATCAGCGAAACCGAAGGGGTGAACAACCGCCTTCAACTCTCCCGTCTTGAGCGCGTTTATCAGTCCGAACAGGCCGAGAAACTCCTTCTGGCTGGCGTGATGCTGCGCGATCCGGCGCGTTTCGATCTGCGTGGAACGTTAGCGCACGGGCGCGACGTTGAAATTGATACTAACGTCATCCTCGAGGGTAACGTGACGCTGGGCAACCGCGTCAAAATTGGCGCTGGCTGCGTGATCAAAAACAGCGTCATTGGTGACGACTGTGAAATCAGCCCGTACAGCGTGGTGGAAAATGCCCGTCTGGATGTGGCCTGTACCATCGGTCCGTTTGCGCGTTTGCGCCCGGGCGCTGAGCTGCTGGAAGGCGCTCACGTGGGCAACTTCGTTGAGATGAAAAAAGCGCGTCTGGGTAAAGGCTCAAAAGCCGGTCATTTAACCTATCTGGGCGACGCGGAAATTGGTGACAACGTCAACATTGGCGCAGGCACAATCACCTGTAACTATGACGGCGCCAATAAGTTTAAAACCATCATCGGTGATGATGTGTTTGTCGGTTCCGACACCCAGCTGGTGGCGCCTGTTACCGTGGGTAACGGCGTAACGATTGCCGCCGGGACAACCGTTACGCGCGATATCGCCGATAACGAACTGGTATTAAGCCGTGTGCCGCAGGTGCACAAGCAGGGCTGGAAACGTCCTGTGAAGAAGAAGTAACAACAAGGCGGGTGGCGCTACGCTTACCCGCCCTAAGATTGAGTAGGCCTGATAAGGCGTAGCCGTCATCAGGCAAACCCGGGTGAGGAGATAAATATATATCTCCCCCCACAAGCAGTACCCATAAAAATAACCCCACTCTCTACAAGGCTCGGGGCGCCCGGAAAGGGCAAATACAGGTCAGCGACAACGCAGGCATTATGCCTAAATTCGGAATCTAAAATTATGTGTGGAATTGTTGGCGCAGTTGCGCAGCGTGATATTGCTGAAATCCTTCTCGAAGGTTTACGTCGTCTGGAATACCGTGGTTACGACTCTGCCGGTCTGGCTGTCGTCGATGCAGAAGGTCATATGACCCGTCTGCGCCGTCTCGGTAAAGTGCAGATGCTGGCCCAGGCCGCGGAAGAACATCCGCTGCGCGGGGGAACCGGTATTGCGCACACCCGCTGGGCGACGCACGGCGAACCGTCTGAAGGCAACGCGCACCCGCATGTGTCTGAACACATCGTGGTCGTGCACAATGGCATTATCGAAAACCACGAACCGCTGCGTGAAGCACTGAAAGCGCGCGGCTACACCTTCGTCTCTGAAACTGACACCGAAGTGATTGCTCACCTGGTGCACTGGGAACTTGAGCAGGGCGGTACGCTGCGTGATGCGGTGCTGCGTGCTATTCCTCAGCTGCGCGGTGCGTACGGTACGGTGATCATGGATTCCCGCGACCCGTCCACGCTGCTGGCCGCGCGTTCCGGTAGCCCGATGGTTATCGGTCTGGGCATGGGTGAAAACTTTATCGCTTCCGATCAGCTGGCACTTCTGCCGGTCACCCGTCGCTTTATCTTCCTCGAAGAGGGGGATATCGCCGAAGTGACTCGCCGTAGCGTGACCGTGTTCGATACCAAAGGCGAGCAGGTGAAACGTCAGGAGATCGAATCGAATCTGCAGTACGACGCGGGCGACAAAGGCGCTTACCGTCACTACATGCAGAAAGAGATTTACGAGCAGCCAAACGCCATCAAAAACACCCTGACCGGGCGCATCAGCCATGGTGAAGTGGATCTGAGCGAGTTGGGCGCAAACGCGAACGAACTGCTCAGCAAGGTTGAGCATATTCAGATCGTGGCCTGCGGCACCTCCTACAACTCCGGTATGGTCTCTCGCTACTGGTTTGAATCTCTGGCGGGCGTGCCGTGCGACGTAGAAATTGCGTCTGAGTTCCGCTATCGCAAATCTGCCGTGCGTCGTAACAGCCTGATGATCACCCTTTCCCAGTCAGGTGAAACGGCAGATACCCTGGCGGCGCTGCGTCTCTCTAAAGAGCTGGGTTATCTGGGTTCTCTGGCCATCTGTAACGTGCCGGGCTCATCGCTGGTGCGTGAATCCGATCTGGCGCTGATGACCAAAGCGGGTACCGAAATCGGCGTGGCCTCCACCAAGGCGTTTACCACTCAGCTGACGGTTCTGCTGATGCTGGTGGCGAAACTGGCGCGTCTGAAAGGTGAAGATGCCTCTGTTGAGCATGACATCGTTCACGGTCTGCAGGCGCTGCCGAGCCGTATTGAGCAGATGCTCTCCCAGGACAAACGCATTGAAGCTCTGGCGGAAGATTTCTCTGACAAACATCACGCCCTGTTCCTGGGCCGTGGCGATCAGTATCCGATTGCGCTGGAAGGCGCGCTGAAGCTGAAAGAGATCTCTTACATTCACGCTGAAGCCTATGCGGCAGGCGAGCTGAAACACGGTCCGTTGGCGCTGATTGACGCGGATATGCCGGTTATCGTCGTGGCACCGAACAACGAACTGCTGGAAAAACTGAAGTCCAACATCGAAGAAGTCCGCGCCCGTGGCGGCGTGTTGTACGTCTTTGCTGATAAAGATGCCGGTTTCGCCAGCAGCGACAACATGCACATCATCGAGATGCCGCATGTGGAAGAGGTGATTGCGCCGATCTTCTACACCGTTCCGTTGCAGCTGCTGGCCTATCACGTGGCGCTGATCAAAGGCACCGACGTTGACCAGCCGCGTAACCTGGCGAAGTCCGTTACCGTAGAATAATCTCCAGCCTACCCGAGGCTGCCAGTATTCTGGCAGCCTCATAGTCCTCCCCTCAGCGATTACTTCTTTTTATCGCAGCCTGTTTCTTTTTTCATGTTTCCTTACATTATTGCGTCATCTGATTGTCTCGCCGATTTCTGCTTAAAAAATAATCATATTTAGCGGTGGCAAAGAAAAGATATTGATAAATTCTCAAAAAAACAGAAAAGAGACATCAATAGCATTTATTAATTATTTTTTATTCTTATTTGTAAGGGGTTTTTTATTTTTCGTTTTTATTATTTTATTTTAAAGATATTTCATGAGAGAAAACGTGTTTGTCTTAGGGCAGGAATGAATTGTACTATCGCCACGCTTTAAAGGATGGTGTGTTTTATTTGAATGTGTAAATGAAACGCATACAAATAATATAAATTATGGAGAGTTTCATGAAATTAAACGTTATAGCCACTTCGCTGGTTTTATCTTCCGCCCTGTTTTCAGGTGCGACATTAGCGGCTGACGGTACTGTTCATTTCCGTGGCGAGGTGATTGATTCTACTTGTACAGTCACGACTGATACCAGTAATCAGACTGTTAATATTGGTCGTATATCGGTAAAAACCTTCGCGGGTATTGATTCCACCGCGTCTGTTAAAGATTTCCACATCCGTCTGGAAGGCTGCCCGGCAACCTATACTCAGGCGGCGGTACGCTTTGACGGGACGGAAGATAAAGATACCATCGGTAAAGGTTATCTCTCAATCGGTACGCCGGTGAACGAAGACGGTACGGACGGCGAGTTCACTGGCAGCGGCGACGCCATTGCCGCGACGGGCGTGGCGATTAAACTGTTCAACCTGAGCGATGATACCGCGATCCCGTTGTATAACAATTCTAAATACGTTGCCATTGCAGATGGTAAAGCGGATATGGGATTCAAGGCGAAATTCGTCCAGACTCTGGCAACAGTGACGCCGGGTACTGCGAATGCTGACTCTCAGTTTACTATTGAATACCTGAAATAATCAGCGGTTATGGATTCGGAGCCTGTTAAGAATTTATTAACAGGCTCCTTTATATATAAGGACATTGGATTATGCCAGGGCGTATAGTGAATGTATTATTAGCGTGTTGTCTTACGGGTATTTCTACACTGGCATCGGCAGGTGTGGTTATCGGTGGCACACGAGTGATTTATTCGAGTGATAAATCCGACGCAACCATTACTGTCAAAAATAACGAAGCGGCTATCCCTTATCTTATTCAAACATGGGTTGACCCCTTCAGTAATACAGGAACCGCGAAAAAACCACCGTTTACCGTCATTCCACCGGTATCTCGTCTGGAGGCTGGGCAGGAAAAAATTCTGCGCATTATGAAAACCGAGGGCAATTTACCGCAGGATCGGGAGTCGGTGTTCTGGCTGAACATCAAAAATATTCCCCCGGCGAGCAATAAGCCGAACGCGATGGAAATCGCCATCAAGACACGTATCAAGCTGATCTGGCGTCCGGCCTCGTTGAACATCACCCCGGAGCGCGCCGCCACGCAGGTGAAGTGGCACAGAGAAAATCGGCAGTTGGTAGTTGAAAATCCCACGCCGCTAAATATCAACGTTATGAATGTGACAGTGGACGGCAAAGATGTGCCGCTCAATATCGTCCATCCCTTTGAAACCCTGCGTTTACCCTTACCGGAAGGCGTGAATGGCCATGCGCTGGTGTGGCGGTATGTGAATGATTTCGGTGCGATTAGTCAGGATTTAAAAGCTGCGCTTTAAGCAAAGGATGGTTTATTTATGGAGTGTTCCCGTATTTTCATCGCGCTTGCTTCCGGGATGGTGCTTGGTTTATCCGGCGAGGCGGCCGCGAGGGATATGTTTAACCCTGCGTTGCTTGAAATCGATCATCCTGTGGACGTTGATATCCACCAGTTTAACCGCGCGAACAATCTACCTGCCGGGAACTATAAGGTCAGTATTCATGTTAACGGCGAATATGTTGACCGCCGGGAGGTAACCTTTGTCGAAGATACTGCCACCAGCAACCTTCATCCTTGCTTCTCAGACGTCAAAACCGTGCTCGCTGAGCTTGGGGTAAAAGTGGCGGCTATCAAGGCCCTTAACGACATAGATGACAAAGCCTGTCTGAACCCCGCGCCGCTCGTTCCCGGCTCAACCTGGACGTTTGATACGGATAAACTCCAGCTTAACGTCACGTTGCCGCAAATCTATATTGATGTATCGGCGCGCGGCTATATCAGTCCCTCACGCTGGGATGAGGGCATCAATGCGCTTATGGTGAACTACGATTTTTCCGGCTCCAGCACGGTGCATTCGAACGAGGATGTTAACGACGATTTTTATTATCTGAACCTGCGCAACGGTGCCAACCTGGGGGCATGGCGTTTACGTAACTACAGTACGCTAAACGTGGCCGATGGCGAGTCTTCGTATCATTCGATCAATACCTATTTACAGCGCGATATCGCCGCGTTACGCAGCCAAATCATGCTGGGGGATACGTGGACCGCAAGCGACGTGTTTGACAGCACGCAACTGCGTGGTATGCGTCTCTATACGGATGATGACATGCTGCCTTCGAGCCTGACGGGGTTTGCGCCAGTGGTTCGCGGCGTGGCGAAAAGCAATGCGACCGTGATTGTGCGGCAAAACGGTTACATCATTTACCAGTCTGCCGTACCGCAGGGAGCGTTTGCGCTCAAGGATTTAAACACTACCAATTCGGGTGGCGATCTGGATGTTACCATCAAAGAAGAGGATGGCAGCGAGCAACATTTTACCCAGCCTTACGCCTCACTGGCGATCCTGAAGCGTGAAGACCAAACCGATGTCGATATCAGCGCGGGTGAACTGCGCGATCAAAACGATTTTCAGCCGACCGTTTTTCAGGCGCAGGTGTTACACGGTTTTCCTGCGGGTATTACCCTCTACGGGGGCGTGCAGGGAACCAGCGATTACACCTCCGCCGCGCTTGGCGTGGGGAAAGATATGGGTTCGCTGGGCGCCATTTCGCTGGACGTAACGCATGCCCGCGCGCGGTTTGAGAACGATGACGAAAGCGGGCAATCTTACCGTTTTCTCTATTCCAAACGTTTTGATGAAACTAACACAACGTTTCGGCTGGTGGGCTACCGCTACTCCACAGAGGGCTACTACACCCTGAACGAATGGGCGTCCCGGCAGAATAACGAGAGCGACTTCTGGACGACAGGTAACCGCCGTAGCCGTCTGGAGGGAACATGGACGCAGACCTTTGGCGACGGGATGGGAAATATTTATCTTACCCTTAGCCGCCAGCAGTACTGGAAGACGAATGAAGTCGAGCGGCTGGTGCAGCTGGGCTACAGCAATAGCTGGCGCTCTATTTCCTGGAACGTCTCCTGGAACTACACCGATTCACTCACCTCGGCCCAAAATAGCACCGACACTGACATCGGCGACAGCCAGGGCAGCGAACAGATTTTTATGCTCTCTCTCTCCATACCGTTGTCAGGCTGGCTGCATGATAGCTACGTCAACTATGGGTACACCCAAAACAACCATGGAAAAGGGATGCACCAGGTGGGGCTGAGCGGTAACGCGCTGGATGCGCACAACCTCTCCTGGAACGTTCAGCAGTCTTACGATGCGGATAACGAAGATTACAACAACAGCGCAGGGGTGGGCTATGACGGCACATATGGTTCGGTAAACGCCAGTTACGACTATACCCAGGACAACCAGCGCCTCAACTATGGAATGAAGGGCGGGATTCTGGCCCACAGCGATGGCATAACTTTCTCTCAGGAGCTGGGGGAAACCGTCGCGCTGGTTAAAGCCCCGGGAGCTTCCGGCCTGGCGCTGGAGAATGGTACGGGTAAGGCGACGGACTGGCGCGGCTATACGGTACAGACGCAGCTCAATGCCTACGATGAAAACAGAGTGGAGATCGACAGCGATTACTTTGCGAAGGCCAACGTCGAAATCGACAACAGTATCCTCAGCGTTATCCCGACGCGCGGCGCGGTGGTACGGGCGGAGTTTGTCACTCACGTGGGCTATCGCGTCCTGTTCAATGTGCGGCAGAAGAGTGGCAAACCGGTGCCGTTTGGCGCAATGGCCTCGGCTGATTTACCCCGCGGCAGCGTAACCGGCATTGTGGGCGAAAATGGCGAGCTTTATCTGTCCGGCATGCCGGAAGAGGGGGCGTTTGTCCTGAAGTGGGGTGCAGATAACACGGTGACCTGCCCGGTTAACTACCATTTTACCCCGCCAGAAGGCGTTGAACTGATACAAATATCGGCAGTATGCCAATAGGGAAATAAGATGAAATTCAGGACACCTCTGTTTTTAAGCGCGTTGATAATATTTATGACGCCAGTATGCAAGGCGTACACCACGGGCGACGGGATTTGTCACTCCGAAGGTGGCGCTTATATCTATAACCTTAATTTGAACGGGCAGTCGATCCCGGCGGATAAAAATAAAGCAGGTACAGAGATCAGGGATCTGGAAACGCTCAGTTCATCTACGAGTTACAAAGCGCAATGCAACTGTCTTACGCATTACTCTACGGGCTTTCGCCAAATCTACTACACCGCACGATCGCCGTTAAGTGAAGATGTGGTAAAGAACGGGTATACCTATTTTACCCTTAATAACAACCTCAGCATCGCCACGTCGATACTTGTGCTTGGCAGAGAATATATACCGGTACCTTTCAGTGCAGAACCAAACGTAATGTCTCATAGCTCCTATTGTTATGCGCCTGGCGAGGAAGGGAGCGAACCAACACTCAATACCGGTTCACAAATAAAAATATCATTCTTAATTAACAAGCCGTTTATTGGCCGGGTGAGTGTGCCAGGTACGATAGTCGCCGATCTTTATGGAGGGCTGGATGCGGCCTCCTCGACCTCCAGCACCGAAAAAATGGCAGAGATCAAAATCGCTGGCGATATCGTCGTGCCGCAAAACTGCGAGATAGCGCCCGGGCAGACGCTTGAGATAGATTTTGGCAAAATCCCGGCCCCGGAATTTTCCGCTACCAAAGGCACCGCCGTGACGAGTCACAAGGTAAAAAAGACGATTCAGGTACAGTGCACAGGCATGCTGGATGAGAATATTGTCTACTCCACTTTCCATGGAGACCCTGTTGACGCCGATGCCACGATGATGAAAGTCAACGGCAATGATGATGTAGGCATTGTGGTATACGACAAGTGGGATCGTCAGGTCAGCGTCAACGGCGGCAGGATGGACATGGATAGGGGCGAAAACAACAACGGCGCCGAAAACAATTCGCTTACCTTTTCCGCTGCGCCTGCAAGCGCAACGGGGGCTCAGCCAAAACCTGGAACGTTTGAAGCGTACGCGACGGTCACGCTGGAAATTGAACATTAATCATCCGACGGCTGTTTATGACAGCCGTTGTCATTTTCCCCCTTTTGTACCAGGCTTATCCCTTTCTGTATGACAACTCTATGACGCCATCCTGAATAAATATCATTTATTATCAGTGACTTATTTTTAGCACCAGCATTGTCATAAAACTGTCATAATTCGTACATTTATCTGTCACCTGTTTGTCCTATTTTGCTCATCGTAGCCACTAAACAACGATTTACGAAAATCTTGCAGGAGACATTATGAAAGTTATGCGTACCACTGTCGCAACTGTTGTCGCCGCGACCTTATCTCTGAGCGCGTTCTCTGTATTTGCAGAAGCAAGCCTGACTGGCGCTGGTGCAACCTTCCCTGCGCCGGTGTATGCCAAATGGGCGGATACCTACCAGAAAGAAACCGGTAACAAGGTTAACTATCAGGGTATCGGCTCCTCCGGTGGCGTAAAACAAATTACCGCGAACACGGTTGATTTCGGCGCATCAGATGCTCCGCTGTCTGATGACAAACTGGCTCAGGAAGGCCTGTTCCAGTTCCCTACCGTGATCGGTGGCGTGGTTCTGGCGATCAACCTGCCGGGCGTGAAGTCGGGTGAGCTGGTGCTGGACGGCAAAACGCTGGGTGACATCTACCTGGGCAAAATCAAAAAATGGGATGACGAAGCGATCGCCAAACTCAACCCAGGCCTGAAGCTGCCTTCTCAGAACATCGCCGTGGTTCGCCGCGCGGATGGTTCTGGTACCTCTTTCGTGTTCACCAGCTACCTGGCGAAAGTGAACGAAGAGTGGAAATCTAAAGTCGGCTCCGGCTCTACCGTTAACTGGCCTACCGGTCTGGGCGGTAAAGGTAATGACGGTATCGCCGCGTTCGTACAGCGTCTGCCTGGCTCCATCGGCTACGTAGAGTATGCGTACGCGAAGCAGAACAACCTGTCCTACACCAAACTGGTGTCTGCCGACGGCAAACCGGTTAGCCCGACCGAAGAGAACTTTGCTAATGCCGCCAAAGGCGCTGACTGGAGCAAATCCTTCGCGCAGGATCTGACTAACCAGAAGGGCGAAGGGGCGTGGCCAATCACCTCTACCACCTTCATCCTGGTGCACAAAGAGCAGAAGAAACCTGAACAGGGCGCTGAAGTGCTGAAGTTCTTCGACTGGGCATACAAAAACGGCGGCAAACAGGCTAACGCTCTGGATTACGCCACCCTGCCAGACAACGTGGTTGAGCAGATTCGCGCTGCATGGAAAACCAACGTGAAAGACAGCAGCGGTAAAGCGCTGTACTAACAGGATATATTTAACGAAGATGGCGGGTGGCGCTGCGCTTACCCGCCCTACGGTTTACTCTGTAGGCCCGGTAAGCGTCAGCGCCACCGGGCATATTCGTAAAAACGTCTCAAACAGAAGAGTAATTTATGGCTGCAACCAAGCCTGCATTTAACCCTCCGGGTAAAAAAGGTGACATGATTTTCAGCGCGCTGGTCAAACTGGCTGCGCTGATTGTGCTATTGCTGCTGGGCGGCATTATCGTGTCTCTGATTTTCTCCTCCTGGCCGAGCATCCAGAAATTCGGTTTCTCCTTCTTGTGGAGTAAAGAGTGGGATGCGCCGAACGATATCTACGGTGCACTGGTGCCGATTTACGGCACGCTGGTGACCTCGTTCATCGCCCTGCTGATTGCGGTTCCGGTAAGTTTCGGTATCGCCCTGTTCCTGACGGAGCTCGCGCCGGGCTGGCTGCGTCGCCCATTGGGTATCGCCATCGAACTGCTGGCGGCCATCCCAAGTATCGTCTACGGCATGTGGGGCCTGTTTATCTTTGCGCCGCTGTTCGCCACGTACTTCCAGGAACCGGTGGGTAACGTCCTCTCTGCCATTCCGTTTGTGGGGGCCCTGTTCTCTGGCCCGGCTTTTGGTATCGGCATTCTGGCGGCGGGTGTGATCCTCGCCATCATGATTATTCCGTACATTGCGGCGGTCATGCGCGATGTCTTCGAACAAACGCCGGTGATGATGAAAGAGTCGGCCTACGGCATCGGCTGCACCACCTGGGAAGTGATCTGGCGCATTGTTCTTCCGTTCACCAAAAATGGGGTGATCGGGGGCATGATGCTGGGCCTGGGTCGTGCACTGGGTGAAACCATGGCGGTCACCTTCATCATCGGTAACACCTACCAGCTCGACAGCGCGTCGCTTTATATGCCGGGTAACAGTATTACCTCTGCACTGGCGAATGAGTTTGCGGAAGCGGAATCGGGTCTGCACGTCGCGGCGCTGATGGAGCTGGGTCTGATTCTGTTCGTTATTACCTTCATTGTTCTGGCGATTTCCAAGCTGATGATTATGCGTCTCGCTAAAAATGAGGGAGCACGCTAATGGCCACTCTCGAAATGCAAGCTACTGCTGAACTGGCGGAATCCCGCCGCAAAATGCAGGCCAGACGCCGCATGAAAAACCGCATTGCCCTGACGCTCTCTATGGCGACGATGGCATTCGGTCTGTTCTGGCTTGTCTGGATCCTCTTCTCAACGGTCGTTCGCGGGATTGACGGAATGTCACTCTCGCTGTTCACCGAAATGACGCCGCCGCCGAACACGGCGGGTGGTGGCCTGGCGAATGCCCTGGCGGGTAGCGGGTTGCTGATCCTCTGGGCCACGGTCTTCGGCACGCCGCTGGGCATTATGGCGGGTATCTACCTGGCGGAATACGGTCGTAAATCCTTGCTGGCGGAAGTGATTCGTTTCATTAACGACATTTTGCTGTCAGCCCCGTCTATCGTCGTGGGGCTGTTCGTTTACACCGTGGTGGTGGCGCAGATGGAACACTTCTCCGGCTGGGCGGGTGTGATTGCGCTGGCGCTGCTGCAGGTGCCGATTGTGATTCGAACCACCGAGAACATGCTGAAACTGGTGCCGGACAGCCTGCGTGAAGCGGCTTACGCGCTGGGTACGCCAAAATGGAAGATGATCTCTGCGATTACGCTGAAGGCGTCGGTCTCCGGGATCATGACCGGTATCCTGCTGGCGGTGGCGCGTATTGCGGGTGAAACGGCGCCGCTGCTGTTTACGTCCCTCTCCAACCAGTTCTGGAGCACGGACATGATGCAGCCGATCGCCAACCTGCCGGTGACGATCTTTAAATTTGCGATGAGCCCCTTCGCGGAATGGCAGCAGCTGGCCTGGGCCGAGGTGCTGATCATTACCCTTTGCGTACTGTTGCTGAACATTCTGGCGCGCGTCATTTTCGCGAAGAAGAAACACGGTTAATTTTTTACGGCGCGGCAGCTCGCGGCGCCGAATGAGGAAATGAGTCAATGAGTATGGTTGATACTGCCCCGGGTAAGATTCAGGTTCGTGATTTGAACTTCTACTACGGCAAATTCCATGCCCTGAAGAACATCAACCTGGATATCGCGAAGAACCAGGTCACGGCATTTATCGGTCCGTCCGGCTGTGGGAAATCCACGCTGCTGCGTACCTTTAACAAAATGTATTCGCTCTATCCGGAGCAGCGCGCTGAAGGGGAAATCATCCTCGACGGCGAAAACATTCTGACCCAGGCTCAGGATATTGCCCTGCTGCGCGCGAAAGTGGGGATGGTGTTTCAGAAACCCACGCCGTTCCCGATGTCCATTTATGACAACATCGCCTTTGGCGTTCGCCTGTTTGAAAAGCTCTCCCGTGCCGATATGGATGAGCGCGTGCAGTGGGCTTTGACCAAGGCCGCATTATGGAACGAAACCAAAGATAAGTTGCACCAGAGCGGGTACTCTCTCTCCGGTGGTCAGCAGCAGCGTCTGTGCATTGCGCGCGGTATTGCGATTCGCCCGGAAGTGTTGCTGCTGGATGAGCCGTGTTCAGCGCTGGACCCGATTTCAACCGGTCGTATTGAAGAACTGATCACCGAGCTGAAGCAGGATTACACCGTGGTTATCGTGACCCACAACATGCAGCAGGCTGCGCGTTGCTCCGATCACACGGCGTTTATGTACCTGGGTGAATTGATTGAGTTCAGTAACACGGACGATCTGTTCACTAAGCCCGCGAAGAAACAAACCGAAGATTATATTACTGGCCGCTACGGTTGATTTGCCTTAGTGCATGTGGAGAAACCATGGACAACCTCAATCTTAATAAACACATTTCCGGCCAGTTCAACGCAGAGCTGGAAAGCATTCGCACCCAGGTGATGACCATGGGCGGCATGGTCGAGCAGCAGCTTTCTGATGCGATTACGGCGATGCACAACCAGGACAGCGAGCTGGCGAAGCGCGTCATTGAAGGCGATAAAAACGTCAACATGATGGAAGTGGCTATCGACGAAGCCTGCGTGCGCATTATCGCGAAACGTCAGCCGACGGCGAGCGACCTGCGTCTGGTGATGGCGATCATCAAAACCATCGCCGAGCTGGAACGTATTGGTGACGTCGCCGATAAAATCTGCCGCACCGCGCTGGAGAAGTTTTCGCAGCAGCATCAGCCGCTGCTGGTCAGCCTGGAGTCGCTGGGCCGCCACACCGTGCAGATGCTGCACGACGTGCTGGATGCCTTTGCGCGGATGGATCTGGACGAAGCGGTGCGTATCTACCGTGAAGACAAGAAGGTCGATCAGGAGTATGAAGGCATCGTACGCCAGCTGATGACCTACATGATGGAAGATTCCCGCACGATCCCGAGCGTGCTGACGGCCCTGTTCTGCGCGCGTTCTATCGAGCGTATCGGCGACCGCTGCCAGAACATTTGCGAATACATTTTCTACTTCGTGAAGGGTCAGGACTTCCGTCACGTGGGCGGCGACGAGCTGGACAAGCTGCTGGCGGGTAAAGATCCGAAAGAGTAATCCTGTCATCTGATAACAACGCCGGTACTCACCGGCGTTGTTATTTCTAGTGTAATCACAATTTTCCCCTTCATCCGTTGCCTGACGTTCGAAACGCGCTAACGTGAGACGAAAAAACAGCAAAGGATGGTATATGAAAAATTCATTAGCGTGCCTGGCGATGGCCATCAGCATCGGGATCGGTACTGGAACAGACGTGATTGCCGCACCGTTGCCGGTCACACCTGACCAGACTACCCCGGTCAGCCACTATGTGACCCAGGTTAATGCGGATAAAAGCATTACGTTTCGCCTGTTTGCACCCGGCGCAACGCGAGTCTCCGTGGTGACGGGGTCAATGCCTGAAAGCCAGGTTTCCCATGATATGACGAAAGAGAAAAATGGCGTCTGGTCATGGAAAAGCGAGCCGATGGCCCCGAATCTCTACGAATATTATTTCGACATCGATGGTTTCCGTTCAGTTGACACGGGAAGCCGCTATCAAAAACCCCAGCGGCAGGTGAACACCAGCCTGATTCTGGTTCCGGGCAGTATTCTCGACGATCGTCCTGTACCGCATGGCGATCTGACGACCTTGACCTGGCACTCGCCGTCACTCAAGTCAGAGCGCCGCGTCTATGTATGGACTCCCCCTGGCTACAACGGCACAGGGGAACCCTTACCGGTGCTCTACTTCTACCATGGTTTTGGCGATACAGGACTCTCGGCAATCGACCAGGGCCGTTTGCCGCAAATCATGGATAACCTGATGGCCGAAGGGAAAATCAAACCGATGCTGGTGGTGGTACCCGACACCGAGACGGAGAGCACTGAGGCCATCCCCGAGAACTTCCCACCGGCAGAACGACGGAAGTCTTTCTATCCGCTCAATGCGAAAGCCGCAGACCGTGAACTGATGAGCGAGATTATTCCGCTGGTGGATACACGCTTCAACGTGCGTAAAGATGCGGCAGGCCGGGCACTGGCGGGATTGTCACAGGGCGGTTATCAGGCGCTGGTCTCCGGGATGAATCATCTTGAGAGCTTCGGCTGGCTGGGAACGTTCAGCGGCGTTACCACGACAACCGTGCCTGACGAAGGCGTGGCCGCACGCTTTAAGCAGCCTGAGGCCATTAACCGGCAGTTGCATAACTTCACCGTCGTTGTGGGAGAGCGCGATTCGGTGACCGGCAAAGATATCGCTGGTCTGAAAGCGGAGCTGGAAAAGCAGGGCATCAAATTCGACTATAAAATGTACCCCGGTCTGAACCACGAAATGGACGTCTGGCGTCCGGCCTATGCTGAGTTTGTTCAAAAGCTCTTCAGATAAACCTGTCGCCCTCCCTGCCGGGAGGGTCTGCTTAACGCGTAATATTCCACCCGCGGGCCTTCCACAGCGCGGGTAGCTGCGCCAGATCGGTGAAGGTTGTGACTTTTGGATGATCGATCGGCTTGTTGTGCGGGTCGGCGCAGAAGTAAAACACCTCCATTCCCGCATCAATCCCCGACTGCGCGCCCGCAGACGAGTCATCCACCAGAATGCAGTGCTCTACGTTAACGTTCATCGCCTTTGCCGCATGGAACATCAGTGCCGGGTCCGGCTTCCAGCGCTGGATATCGTAGCCGCTGAACAGTTTTTCCGGGAAGTGGTGCAGCATCTCAAGCTTGCCGAGCGAGTGCTGCATTTTGCTGACCGGCCCGTTGGAGACCACGCAGATCGGCACCGTCATGGCATCCAGCAGCGCGTTTGCGCCCGGAATCACCTCCAGCTCCGAATCGAACAGGCGCGCAACCTCGGCGCGGTACACCGGTTCCAGAGCCGCTTTATCCAGAACGACGCCGTGTTCTTCGTTAATGATGTCGATGATCTCGTAGAGCTTCACGCCCTTAAAGCGCTTAAACACCTCGTCGAGTTCCAGCGTAATGCCAAATTCCTGGAACATGGCCACATACGCGCGGGAACAAATGACCTCACTGTCGACCAGCGTACCGTCGCAGTCGAAAAATACCGCTTCAATTCCGGACATGCCTTTCCCTTTTAACCAGTTTAACGTTTACGTACGGCAGTTCACCGGAACGCAATCGTTGCCGTATAAGCAAATTCAATGAAAAAAGTATCATGTAACCGCCACTATTGTCGCATTTTGGTATAGGATAGCGACGAATTTTCCCTCCTTGTTCGGAAATTGATGATGAGTCAACAACACACTACCCAGACATCTGGTCAGGGTCTGCTTGAGCGCGTGTTTAAACTGCGCGAGCACGGCACGACGGCACGCACCGAAGTGATCGCCGGTTTCACCACCTTCCTGACGATGGTCTATATCGTTTTTGTTAACCCTCAAATTCTGGGCGTTGCTGGCATGGATACCAGCGCCGTCTTCGTGACTACCTGTCTGATCGCGGCCCTCGGCAGCATTCTGATGGGTGTGTTCGCTAACCTGCCGGTCGCGCTGGCCCCGGCGATGGGTCTGAATGCGTTCTTTGCCTTCGTGGTGGTTCAGGCGATGGGGCTGCCGTGGCAGGTGGGTATGGGCGCCATCTTCTGGGGTGCGATTGGCCTGCTGCTGCTGACCATTTTCCGCGTGCGTTACTGGATGATTGCGAACATTCCCGTGAGCCTGCGCGTGGGCATCACCAGCGGTATCGGTCTGTTTATCGGGATGATGGGGCTGAAAAACGCCGGCGTGATCGTGGCGAACCCGGATACGCTGGTGAGCATCGGTCACCTGACCTCGCATAACGTGCTGCTGGGCGTGCTGGGCTTCTTTATCATCGCCATCCTGGCTTCCCGCAATATTCATGCGGCGGTGCTGGTCTCCATCGTGGTGACCACGCTGCTGGGCTGGATGCTGGGCGACGTTCACTATAACGGCATCGTTTCCGCGCCACCGAGCGTCTCTACCGTTGTTGGTCATGTTGATCTGGCGGGTTCCCTGAACCTGGGCCTGGCGGGCGTGATTTTCTCCTTCATGCTGGTGAACCTGTTCGACTCCTCCGGTACGCTGATCGGCGTGACCGACAAAGCGGGTCTGGCAGATGAGAAAGGCAAATTCCCGCGCATGAAGCAGGCGCTGTTTGTGGACAGTATCTCCTCTGTGACCGGCTCATTTATCGGGACCTCGTCTGTGACCGCTTACATTGAATCCTCTTCCGGCGTCTCCGTGGGCGGCCGTACCGGTCTGACGGCGGTTGTCGTGGGTATTCTGTTCCTGCTGGTGATCTTCCTCTCTCCGCTGGCGGGCATGGTGCCTCCGTACGCTGCAGCGGGTGCGCTGATCTACGTGGGTGTGCTGATGACCTCCAGCCTGTCGCGCGTGAAGTGGGATGATTTAACCGAAGCGGTGCCGGCGTTTATTACCGCCGTGATGATGCCGTTCAGCTTCTCGATTACCGAAGGTATCGCGCTGGGCTTTATCTCTTACTGCGTAATGAAGATCGGTACCGGCCGCTTCCGCGACCTCAGTCCGTGCGTCATCGTTGTGGCGCTGCTGTTTGTACTGAAGATTGTGTTTATTGACGCGCACTAAGGTGTGGTTTGTGGTGTCAGGTGGCGCTTCGCTTACCTGACCTACTGACGAGTGTAGGCCCGGTAAGCGCTAGCGCCACCGGGCTTTTTTATCAGGCTTTAACCCGCTTAATGTAATCCCCGAACGCCGTCAGCTGGCCAGACAGATGATCGCGCGTGCTCTGATCCACCACCTCACCCGTTTGCGGGTCGACCTTGTTCTGAATCACTCCGCCCATAAATTCCGGCTTGTTCATCACCATCGCATCGAGGAAGACCAGGATCTGACGCAGGTGATACTGGCAGCGCGCGCCG
Source organism: Enterobacter cloacae complex sp. IR5422 (assembly GCF_049238165.1). Lineage (NCBI taxonomy): Bacteria > Pseudomonadati > Pseudomonadota > Gammaproteobacteria > Enterobacterales > Enterobacteriaceae > Enterobacter > Enterobacter cloacae complex sp. IR5422. Next base: position 43,973 of record NZ_JBMKHT010000013.1, read on the forward strand.
CCAATCGCGCCCATGGAGCTGGTCTGGATCAACACCGGTTTGCCTGACAGCGGCTGCTCAGGTAAACGGGACAGCCAGTCGATGGCATTCTTTAGACCACCAGGTACAGAGTAGTTGTACTCTGGCGTGACGATGACCACGCCGTCAGCCTGGCGAATCTGCTCTGCCAGCGCTTCAACGCTCTGCGGGAACCCTTCTTCCTGCTGTACGTCAGCATCATAAAGCGGAATATCGCCAATAGACGGCAGGGCGCTAATTTCCATACCTGCAGGTGCCAGCTGTGGCAGCGTGCGGGCTACCATCCCGTTAAATGAACCTTTGCGCAGGCTTCCCAGTAACGTAACAATTTTCAACGTATCAGACATGATTACTCCTGTTTCATCATGATGACCCTGATTGGATCAGCTAAGGGTGAATGCTTTTTCTGCCGGTAAACTGGTTAATCGCATCAGACGTGCGGCGGGCTCGTTGGCGCGCTCGGGCACATCAGGAAGGCTACGCCATCCCTGTTGACTGTCAAATTCCCAGATTTTCATGCGTTCGATGGCGGGGGTCACCGCGATGGACCAGATGAGCACATCCTCCGCGTCGCAGAGCGCTTCTACCAGCGTGGCCTGGGCGGCGCGCAGACGTCCGGAACCAGGCAACAGCTGCAGCAGGCTGGCGTCGTCTGAGGCGCATCCGCAGAGCTTGCGAATGCTCTGGCGCAGGGTAATGAGCTGAGCTCTGGCTTCAACAGGATCGTTCTGGTTGCGTACCCACAGCTTCTCATTGCTGGAGAGCGGATAGTCTTCATGCGCGTTACCACCGTGGAAGCTGCGCGTCGCGCGCTGAAGCTCCATATCAAGCCCACAGTCCCCTTCGGTGGTCAGCGCGACCCCAATGATATTGCCCGTGTAGGCAATGGAAAAACGAGGGAGATCCGGGTCCGCAAAGACCGGGCGGCCTTCTGGCTGGGTAATGATGTCCGGCAGCTCGCTGGTGCCGTACAGCATAAACATCAGTTCTGCGAGAAGCGCTCGGGACGCTAAAAAACGCGACCTGCGATGCTCCGGAAGGGTGAGTGCTTCACGGTGACAGGCTGAAGAAATTCTTGCCGATACGAGACGTCCTTCTGTAAGTATCCCTCTTGCAAAGTGCGTAGCCATTTTTCGCTCCTTGATAATGGTCGTAATCGGTTAAACGGTTACATGATTATCGCTTAACTTGCCTCCTGTTTTAATCAGTAAATGGAAGTAAGAGAAGCCTTAGGACCGAACTTTACATTTTCTTAGGCAAAAATTGGATCGCTCGCACCGTACAGCGCCTTGATGGTCTCCCGCAGCCAGAGAATTTTGGGATTATGGCTGTTCCGTTTATGCCAGATCAGCGTGAAGGGCACGGTCAATTTATCCGCCTGCTCCTCATCAATGGGGATCGGAAGCGCGATCAGCTTACGCTGGTGGAGTTCATTGTAGTGGTGACAGTAGTGCGGGGCGGTGGCGATATAGTGATGGCCGGGCTGCGCCGCCATAAACATCGCCTGTTCGAAGCCCGGCAGGCTCATGGCGATAGTGCGTTCGCGTCCCATCTCCTTTAACACCTCATCAAGCGCCCAGGTATCGCTGCGTTCCCAGAAGATGCTGATGTGGGGATAGCGCAGGAAGGTCTCCAGATTCCATTCTTGCTGAAGCGCCGGATGATCCTCGCGCAGATAGACGCAGGGGCGGTCGCTGAACAGGATTTCGTAGTCGATAAACCACGGCATCAGCTTAAGCAGCTCGCGGGATCGCGGATGCGTTTCACGCCCGGTGAAGCCCAAATCCACCTCGCCACGCGTAATCGCGTCCAGCGAGTCGTAATCCCACTGGCGCATTTTCACCGTCGCCTGCGGATAGCGCTGGTTCACCTGCTCCAGCAGGGTATTGAAGCGGATCAGCATCAGCGGCGTTTCCGCGGCCAGCACGAACGTCAGCCCGCCCGGAGAATCATGATGGAATTTATCGAGGATCTGGTTGCCGATTTGCATCCAGTCAGCCAGATCCTGCTCCAGGCTCACCGTCAGCGGCGTCGGCAGCAGCCCTAGCGGCGTTTTGACAAACAGCGGGTCGTCAAACCAATCGCGCAGCTTGGCCAGTGATTTACTCACCGCCGACGGCGTCACGTTCATCCGCTTCGCCGCCTTGGTAACGCTGCGCTCCTGCAGCAAAAGCTGCAGGCACAGCAACAGGTTAAGATCGAGACTGCTGATGGGCTTCTTCATAGTGCGCCGCGGGCTGGATGACCATAAGTAAGGTAATGCAGACTATGCTACAGCCAATCAGAACCCCGATCAGCATATTCAGCGCGTTCAGGCCAACTACGGCTGCCAGCCAAATCCACAGCGACGAGCCGCAGACCTGCGCGATCCCCAGCACCGAACTCGCCACGCCTGCCCGCAGCGAGAACGGGCCGAGCGCCTGGCTCATCGCCACGCCAAAGCCAACCGAGAACCCGGCACAAATGAGCGTAATGCCCACCAGCATCACCGCATGTGAGCTGGTGGTCGCCAGGATCGCGCCTGCGGCCATGAATAAAACCTGTGAGGTCAGCATCAGCGTGCGCTGGCGGAAGATATTCAGCGCAAACGGCGTCGAAAACGAAACGGCCATACTGACCATCGCGGTTAATGCCATCACCGTGGAATACTCACCGCGATCGAAGCCCATGGTCTCCATCAGCAACACCGGGGAAACGTTTACATAGGTCAGGATCACCGCCACGCTTAGCGTGGTCACGGCCAGACGGCTGAGGAAAAAGCGGTTTAGAAGCTTCTCTGCTGGATGAATGGTCGCGGTATGGCCGGTATTCTGCGAGCCCGGGTGGGTCTCTTTCAGCACGGCAATCGATAGGACAAACACCAGCGCGCCCATGGCCGCCATGGTCCAGAACAGGCTCTGCCACGGGAATTTCAGCATGATCAGATAACCCACGACCGGGGCCAGCACCGGGATGATGCAGGTAATGCCGTTCAGCATCGACAGCACTTTGGCGCGACGCTGGGCGCTTAGGGTGTCGCGCAAAATGGCAAACGCCACCACGTAGCAACCGCCCGCACCGATGCCCTGGATAAAGCGCCCGGCCAGAAACACGGTGCTGTTTTGCGCCTGTGAGCAGAGAAGGGATGCCAGGGCAAAAACGATGGCACCGGCGATAGCGACAGGCTGACGGCCTGCTTTATCCGCGATCTTCCCGGCAAAGACCATCGACGACGCCATCCCCGCGAGGTAGGCCGAAAACGCAATATGCAGCTGCGCTTCGCTGGCGCCCAGATCGCGGGCGATATGCGGTAATCCCACCAGATACATATCAATACCGGACGGATAAAGCAGAACTAATGCGAAACTACAAAACAGAAAACGCGCCATAAACCCCCCATAGATGCAGGCATGCAGGATAGGGGGTGAAAAGGGATTAGGCGAGTTGCCATTTGGACAATGGTGATTTCCCAGGAGGAAATCACCATGGATTAGCGGGAATTACTTACCGATACAGAAGCTCGAGAAGATCCGTCCCAGCAGATCGTCCGACGTAAACTCCCCGGTGATCTCGCTCAGATTCTGCTGCGCCAGACGCAGCTCTTCCGCCAGCAGTTCACCTGCCCACGCGCCAATCAGCTGCGCTTTGCCCTGGTCAAGATGGCGTGCCGCCTCTTCCAGCGCCTGCAGGTGACGGCGACGCGCCAGGAAGCCGCCTTCCATGCTGGTGTCAAAGCCCATGCTCTGCTTGAGATGGTTACGCAGGTCGTCCACGCCTTCACCGGTCCGCGCCGACAGGCGAATTAGTGAGTGACCATTCACATCGCTGATACCGAGGGTTTCGCCGGTCACGTCCGCTTTGTTACGCACCACGGTGATCGGCAGTTTGGCCGGCAGACGGGCAATAAAGTCCGGCCAGATCTCTGCCGGGTCAACGGCGTCGGTCGTGGTGCCGTCCACCATAAACAGCACGCGGTCGGCCTGCTCGATCTCCTGCCAGGCGCGTTCGATACCGATGCGCTCAACTTCGTCGCTGGCATCGCGCAGACCGGCGGTATCGATGATGTGCAGCGGCATGCCGTCGATGTGGATGTGCTCGCGCAGCACGTCGCGAGTGGTGCCGGCAATGTCGGTTACGATTGCCGCTTCACGGCCCGCCAGGGCGTTCAGCAGGCTCGATTTACCGGCGTTCGGGCGTCCGGCAATCACCACCTTCATCCCTTCACGCAGCAGGCTGCCCTGGCGCGCTTCTGCACGAACGGCGTCGAGATCGGCCATCACCTGGTCGAGCTGGGCTTCGATTTTGCCGTCAGAGAGGAAGTCGATCTCCTCGTCCGGGAAGTCGATAGCCGCTTCCACGTAGATCCTAAGGTGAGTAAGTGCTTCCACGAGGTGATTCACACGCGCGGAGAATGCGCCCTGCAGCGAGTTCAGAGCAGAGCGGGCCGCCTGTTCAGAACTGGCGTCGATCAGGTCAGCAATGGCCTCAGCCTGCGCCAGGTCGAGCTTGTCGTTGAGGAAGGCACGTTCGGAGAACTCGCCCGGCTTCGCAATGCGCAGGCCCGGCAGGGTCAGGATACGTTTTAACAGCAGGTCGAGGATAACCGGGCCGCCGTGGCCCTGAAGCTCCAGCACGTCTTCACCGGTAAAGGAGTTCGGGCCGGGGAACCACAGCGCAATGCCCTGGTCCAGCGGCGTGCCGTCGGTATCTTTAAACGGCAGGTAATCAGCGTAGCGCGGCTTTGGCAGTTTACCCAGCACCGCTTCGGCCACCTCGCGTGCCTTCAGGCCGGAGATACGCAGAATGCCTACACCACCGCGTCCCGGTGGGGTTGCCTGGGCGACGATAGTGTCGTTATGGCTCATGGTTGCTCTCGTTCAATACAAATAAAAAAGGCGGTCAATCGACCGCCCTTATTTTAGCGTTAACTTATCGGATCAGGACTTTTTCTTTTCGCGGCTATGCAGGCCACGTTTTTCCAGACCACGGTAAATCAGCTGCTGCTGGATGATGGTCACCAGGTTGCTGACGATATAGTACAGCACCAGACCTGACGGGAACCACAGGAAGAACACGGTGAAGATGACCGGCATAAAGGTCATGATCTTCTGCTGCATCGGGTCGGTCACGGTGGTCGGCGACATCTTCTGGATGAAGAACATCGTCACGCCCATCAGGATCGGCAGGATGTAGTACGGGTCCTGTGCGGACAGGTCATGGATCCAGAGTGCGAACGGCGCGTGGCGCAGCTCAACGGAACCCATCAGCATGTAGTACAGCGCAAGGAAGATTGGCATCTGAATCAGCAGCGGGAAGCAACCACCCAGTGGGTTCACTTTCTCTGCTTTGTACAGGGCCATCATTTCCTGGCTCTGACGCTGTTTGTCATCGCCCAGACGCTCACGCATTGCCTGAATCTTCGGCTGCAGCATGCGCATCTTCGCCATGGAGGTGTACTGCGCTTTAGTCAGCGGGTACATGATGCCACGAACGATGAAGGTGATAACGATGATGGAGAAGCCCCAGTTACCCAGGAAGCTGTGGATGAACTTCAGCAGCTTAAACAGCGGCTGAGAGATGAACCACAACCAACCGTAATCCACGGTCAGATCCAGGTGCGGCGCAACAGCGGCCATTTTGTCCTGAATTTCCGGGCCAACCCACAGGGTGCTGGCTAGCTTACCGGTTTGACCCGGCTGTACCAGAACCGGCTGAGATTTGTAGCCGATGGCTGCAAGGCCGTTACCCAGGTTCGCGGTATAGAAGTTGTTGGTACCGTCGTTATTTGGCACCCACGCCGTCGCGAAATACTGCTGCAGCATCGCCACCCAACCGCCTTTAGCGCTGACGTTCAGGTTTTCGTTATCGGCAATGGTGTCGAATTTGTATTTCTCGTACTTCGCGTCAGGCGTGGAGTACGCCGCGCCACGGAAGGTGTGCAGCGCAAAGTTGCTGCTTCCGGTGTCACGGTGAGACGGCAGATTGATGGACTGCTTCAGCTGGCCAAAGGTCGACAGCTCCAGCGGTTTCGCACTGGCGTTCTGTACGCTGTAGCCCACGTTCACCGCATACTCACCGCGCTTCAGGGTGAAGGTTTTGGTGAAGGTGTTGCCTGCGGCGTCGGTATAGGTCATCGGGATAACGAGTTCGTTCTGGCCATCAGCCAGCACAAAGGTGTCGTTCTCGACGTTATACAGTGGACGCGCACCGTTAGCCGGGTTATCCGGGCCATCACGACCGGTCAGGCCGCTCTGCGCCTGGTAGATAAACTCAGGCGTGGTTTCCAGTAACTGGAACGGTTCGTTAGACTTCAGCTCTTTCGGGTAGGTCAACAGCAGCGCCTGCTCAACATCACCACCACGGGTGTTGATTGTCAGCTCAAGCACATCGGTCTTAACCGTAATCTGTTTCCCCTGGCCACTGGCCGGTACGCCCTGGTCGGCGGCGCTACCCGCTGCGGTGGTCGTAGTCTGCGTGGTCTGCTGCTGGGGTTGAGGATTTTTATCCTGCTCCCATGCCTGCCAGATCATGAAAGACACGAACAACAAAGCGATGATAAGAAGATTGCGTTGCGAATCCATCGTTAGTGTTCTCTGGTATCAAAGGGTCCTGGGGGGACGGGGTCGTCTCCACCGGGGTGTAAAGGGTGGCATTTTAATACGCGTTTCACCGTCAACCAACTGCCTTTTATCACTCCAAACCTGCGCAATGCCTCAATTCCGTAGCTTGAGCATGTTGGTGTGAAACGGCAGTGCGGCCCGAGTAGCGGACTAATCAGGCGTTGATAGACCCGAATGAGGGCTATCAGGACCCGGGAGCCAGGCGACAGTGGCGGCGCCATAATTTTTCCAACGCTTCCGAGAGAGCACGGTTATCGAGGTCGGCAACCCCTTTCTTCGCCACCACCACGAAATCCATTGAAGGCAGTTCGTGCTGACGTAAACGGAAGCTTTCACGCGTCAGACGTTTAATCCGATTGCGTTCATGCGCACGCTTAACATTTTTCTTGGCGACTGTGAGACCGATGCGGGGATGCCCCAGCGAATTTTGGCGGCCGAGGATGGTGATTTGCGGCGTGCCAGCCCGTTGTGGCTGCTGGAAGACGAAAGTGAAATGAGCGGGAGTTAACAAACGTAACTCCCTGGGAAATGCTAGCTTAACCACTCAGGGGTTAGCTTTATTACTTGGAAACGGTCAGACGAGCGCGGCCTTTAGCACGACGACGTGCCAGAACCTGACGACCATTTTTAGTAGCCATACGAGCACGGAAGCCGTGAGAACGGTTGCGCTTCAGTACAGACGGTTGAAAAGTGCGTTTCATGGCGATTTCTACCTAAACTTGAATAAATTCACTGACTTTTGCGTATACCCGAACGAGTTTCGAACGACTAACGCCTCAGCGTGGGTGATTAAAGAGGCCGGATTGTAATAATTGTACACTCCGGAGTCAATTCTCTTTCCTTATTTCCCGCGTATTTCCGCACGTTTTCGCGTGGAAAATGAGCAACGGACGACGCAGGAAGATGAGCATCACGCGCCGGGTCGAGGATTATACGGGCTCACCGATAAAGCGCAAGGATCGTCCCGGATCTTCGTTAGATCATTTAAGCAATAAATTGGCTGTGCTCATTAATTTTTCCAATATGCGGGCTAAATCGTGGGGCACTCGCGCCAGGATCGTTTACACTTAACCGGTTTCTGATCTTCCTGTGGATAAATCGGGAAGAATCTGTGAGAAACAGAAGATCTCTGGCTCAGTTTAGGCTATGATCCGCGGTCCCGATCGGGATCCCAGGATCCTGGTCAGGATAAATTGCAGATAGCAATTCGCACGTCCCCCTTTACACAGGGTCATGCCGATGTGCGCCAACAATCATGAATATTCAATAGTTTTCTTTTATTGTTCGAGTGGAGTCCGCCGTGTCACTTTCGCTTTGGCAGCAGTGTCTTGCCCGATTGCAGGATGAGTTACCAGCCACAGAATTCAGTATGTGGATCCGCCCGTTGCAGGCGGAACTGAGCGATAACACGCTGGCTTTGTACGCGCCAAACCGTTTTGTGCTCGATTGGGTAAGGGACAAGTACCTTAATAACATCAATGGACTGCTGAACGATTTCTGCGGGTCAGATGCCCCACAGCTGCGCTTTGAAGTGGGCACAAAGCCGGTCACCCAAACCGTACGTGAAACCGTGAATGTGGCTGCGCCTGCTCAGGCCGCACCCGCGCCGGCTCCTCGCGTCGCTCCTGCTCGTCAGGGTTGGGATAATGTTCCTGCACCGGCTGAGCCAACCTACCGCTCTAACGTAAACGTCAAACACACGTTCGATAACTTCGTTGAAGGTAAGTCGAACCAGCTGGCGCGCGCGGCGGCTCGCCAGGTTGCTGATAACCCAGGTGGGGCCTACAACCCGCTGTTCCTGTATGGCGGCACGGGTCTCGGTAAAACGCACCTGCTGCACGCGGTGGGCAACGGCATTATGGCGCGCAAGCCCAATGCCAAAGTGGTGTATATGCACTCCGAACGCTTCGTTCAGGACATGGTTAAAGCCCTGCAAAACAATGCGATCGAAGAGTTTAAACGCTACTACCGTTCCGTTGACGCGCTGCTGATCGATGACATTCAGTTCTTTGCCAATAAAGAACGATCGCAGGAAGAATTTTTCCACACCTTCAATGCCCTGCTGGAAGGCAATCAGCAGATCATTTTGACCTCGGATCGTTATCCAAAAGAGATCAACGGCGTTGAAGATCGTCTGAAATCCCGCTTCGGCTGGGGCCTGACCGTGGCGATCGAGCCACCGGAGCTGGAAACCCGCGTCGCGATCCTGATGAAGAAAGCCGATGAAAACGACATTCGCCTGCCGGGTGAAGTGGCGTTCTTCATTGCCAAGCGTCTGCGCTCCAACGTGCGTGAGCTCGAAGGGGCACTGAACCGCGTTATCGCCAATGCCAACTTTACCGGTCGTGCGATCACCATCGATTTTGTGCGTGAAGCGCTGCGTGATTTGCTGGCATTGCAGGAAAAACTGGTCACTATCGACAATATTCAAAAGACGGTGGCTGAGTACTACAAGATCAAAGTGGCAGATTTACTGTCTAAACGTCGTTCCCGCTCGGTGGCGCGCCCGCGTCAGATGGCGATGGCGCTGGCAAAGGAGTTAACCAACCACAGTCTGCCGGAAATCGGCGATGCGTTTGGTGGCCGTGACCATACGACCGTGCTGCACGCCTGTCGCAAGATTGAGCAGTTACGCGAAGAAAGCCACGACATAAAAGAAGATTTTTCCAATCTAATCAGAACATTATCATCGTGACGCTATGAAATTTACCGTTGAACGTGAACATTTATTAAAACCGCTGCAACAGGTGAGTGGCCCATTAGGCGGCCGCCCAACGCTGCCTATTCTCGGAAACCTGCTGCTTCAGGTCGCGGACGGTACGCTGTCGCTGACCGGTACAGATCTGGAAATGGAAATGATCGCGCGCGTTACGCTGACGCAGCCGCACGACGCGGGCGCGACCACGGTTCCGGCACGTAAATTCTTTGATATCTGCCGCGGGCTGCCGGAAGGCGCTGAAATCGCCGTGCAGCTGGAAGGCGACCGTATGCTGGTGCGCTCTGGCCGCAGCCGTTTCTCGCTCTCCACGCTGCCTGCAGCGGACTTCCCGAACCTGGACGACTGGCAGAGCGAAGTGGAATTCACCCTGCCGCAGGCGACGATGAAGCGTCTGATTGAAGCCACCCAGTTCTCCATGGCGCATCAGGACGTGCGTTACTACTTAAACGGCATGCTGTTCGAAACCGAAGGTGAAGAGCTGCGTACCGTGGCGACCGACGGCCACCGTCTGGCGGTCTGTTCCATGCCGATTGGCGACTCGCTGCCAAACCATTCGGTGATCGTGCCGCGTAAAGGGGTGATTGAGCTGATGCGTATGCTCGACGGTGGCGACACGCCGCTGCGCGTGCAGATCGGCAGCAATAACATCCGCGCTCACGTGGGCGACTTTGTCTTCACATCGAAGCTGGTTGACGGTCGTTTTCCGGATTATCGCCGCGTATTGCCGAAGAACCCGGACAAAACGCTGGAAGCCGGTTGCGATAGCCTCAAGCAGGCGTTTGCGCGTGCGGCTATTCTCTCTAACGAGAAATTCCGCGGCGTGCGCCTGTACGTGAGTGAAAACCAGATCAAAATCACCGCCAACAACCCGGAGCAGGAAGAGGCAGAAGAGATTCTGGACGTCACCTACGCCGGGGCTGAGATGGAAATCGGCTTCAACGTTAGCTACGTGCTGGATGTGCTGAACGCGCTGAAATGCGAGAACGTGCGCATCCTGCTGACCGACTCCGTTTCGAGCGTACAGATTGAAGATGCCGCATCACAGTCGGCTGCCTATGTTGTCATGCCAATGAGACTGTAATGTCGCTCACCCGTCTGTTGATCCGCGACTTTCGCAACATCGAAAGCGCGGATCTCGCTTTATCCCCTGGCTTTAATTTCCTGGTTGGCGCGAACGGCAGCGGCAAAACCAGCGTGCTGGAAGCCATCTATACGCTCGGCCACGGTCGGGCGTTTCGCAGTTTGCAGATTGGTCGCGTGATTCGCCACGAGCAGGAATCTTTTGTTCTGCACGGGCGTTTGCAGGGCGAGGAGCGGGAGACCGCCATCGGCCTGACCAAAGACAAGCAGGGCGACAGCAAGGTGCGCATCGACGGTACCGACGGCCACAAGGTGGCCGAGCTGGCACTGCTGATGCCGATGCAGCTGATCACGCCCGAGGGGTTTACTTTACTCAACGGCGGCCCCAAATACAGAAGAGCGTTCCTCGACTGGGGATGCTTTCACAACGAAGCCGGATTCTTTAACGCCTGGAGCAACCTGAAGCGTCTGCTCAAGCAGCGTAACGCCGCGTTGCGCCAGGTGACGCGCTACGCCCAGCTGCGTCCGTGGGACATGGAGTTAATCCCTCTTGCGGAACAAATCAGCAACTGGCGTGCCGAATACAGCGCAGGTATTGCCGAAGACATGGCCGACACCTGCAAACAGTTTTTACCCGAGTTCTCTCTCACCTTCTCCTTCCAGCGCGGCTGGGAGAAAGAGACGGACTATGCCGAGGTGTTAGAGAGAAGCTTCGAGCGCGACCGCATGTTGACCTACACCGCGCACGGCCCGCACAAGGCGGATTTCCGCATTCGTGCCGACGGTGCGCCGGTGGAAGACACGCTGTCGCGCGGGCAGCTCAAGCTCCTGATGTGTGCGTTGCGCCTGGCGCAGGGGGAGTTCCTCACCCGCGAGAGCGGGCGACGCTGCCTGTACCTGATAGATGATTTTGCCTCGGAACTTGACGACGCGCGGCGCGGGCTGCTTGCCAGCCGCTTAAAAGCCACGCAGTCGCAGGTTTTCGTCAGCGCCATTAGCGCTGAACACGTTATGGACATGTCGGACGAAAATTCGAAGATGTTTACCGTGGAAAAGGGTAAAATAACGGATTAACCCAAGTTGAAATGAGCGAGAAACGTTGATGTCGAATTCTTATGACTCCTCCAGTATCAAAGTCCTGAAAGGGCTGGATGCGGTGCGTAAGCGCCCGGGTATGTATATCGGCGACACGGATGACGGCACCGGTCTGCACCACATGGTATTCGAGGTGGTAGATAACGCTATCGACGAAGCGCTCGCGGGTCACTGTAAAGACATCGTGGTCACCATCCATGCGGATAACTCCGTCTCCGTCACCGATGACGGCCGTGGCATCCCAACCGGTATTCACCCGGAAGAGGGCGTCTCCGCGGCGGAAGTGATCATGACCGTCCTGCACGCAGGCGGTAAGTTCGACGATAACTCCTATAAAGTTTCCGGCGGCCTGCACGGCGTAGGTGTTTCGGTAGTAAACGCCCTCTCGCAGAAGCTGGAGCTGGTTATCCAGCGCGAAGGCAAAATTCACCGTCAGCTTTACACGCACGGCGTGCCGCAGGCACCGCTGGCCGTTACCGGCGAAACCGACAAAACCGGTACCATGGTGCGTTTCTGGCCGAGCCTCGAAACCTTCACCAACGTCACCGAGTTCGAGTACGACATCCTGGCGAAACGCCTGCGTGAACTGTCGTTCCTGAACTCCGGCGTCTCGATTCGCCTGCGCGACAAGCGTGACAACAAAGAAGACCACTTCCATTACGAAGGCGGTATCAAGGCGTTTGTTGAGTATCTGAACAAGAACAAAACGCCTATTCACCCGAATATCTTCTACTTCTCCACCGAAAAAGACGGCATCGGCGTTGAAGTGGCGCTGCAGTGGAACGACGGTTTCCAGGAAAACATCTACTGCTTTACCAACAACATTCCACAGCGTGACGGTGGTACCCACCTTGCAGGCTTCCGTGCGGCGATGACCCGTACCCTGAACGCCTACATGGACAAAGAAGGCTACAGCAAGAAAGCGAAAGTCAGCGCCACCGGTGACGATGCCCGTGAAGGCCTGATTGCCGTGGTTTCCGTGAAGGTGCCGGATCCGAAGTTCTCCTCACAGACCAAAGACAAGCTGGTCTCTTCTGAGGTGAAATCGGCGGTTGAGCAGCAGATGAACGAACTGCTGAGCGAATACCTGCTGGAAAACCCGTCCGACGCGAAAATCGTGGTGGGCAAAATTATTGATGCGGCGCGTGCCCGTGAAGCGGCGCGTAAAGCCCGTGAAATGACCCGTCGTAAAGGCGCGCTGGACTTAGCCGGCCTGCCGGGCAAGCTGGCTGACTGCCAGGAACGCGATCCGGCGCTCTCCGAACTGTACCTCGTGGAAGGGGACTCCGCGGGCGGTTCTGCGAAGCAGGGCCGTAACCGTAAGAACCAGGCGATTCTGCCGCTGAAGGGTAAAATCCTCAACGTTGAGAAAGCCCGTTTCGACAAGATGCTCTCTTCTCAGGAAGTGGCGACGCTCATCACCGCGCTGGGCTGCGGCATTGGCCGTGACGAGTACAACCCGGACAAACTGCGCTACCACAGCATCATCATCATGACCGATGCGGACGTCGACGGCTCGCACATCCGTACGCTGCTGTTGACCTTCTTCTATCGTCAGATGCCTGAAATCGTTGAGCGTGGCCACGTCTACATTGCCCAGCCGCCGCTGTACAAAGTGAAGAAAGGCAAGCAGGAACAGTACATCAAAGACGACGAAGCGATGGATCAGTACCAAATCGCAATCGCGCTTGATGGTGCGACCCTGCACGCGAACTCGCACGCCCCTGCACTGGCCGGTGAGCCGCTGGAGCGTCTGGTGTCCGAGTTCAACGCTACGCAGAAAATGATTACGCGTATGGAACGTCGTTATCCGAAAACGCTGCTGAAGGAGCTGGTTTATCAGCCAACCCTGACCGAAGCCGATCTGAGCAGCGAGCAGACCGTCACCCGCTGGGTGAACGCTCTGGTGACCGATCTGAACGAAAAAGAGCAGCACGGCAGCCAGTGGAAATGCGATGTTCAGCAGAACGCTGACGGTCAGTTCGAGCCGATCGTTCGCGTGCGTACCCACGGCGTCGACACCGACTACCCGCTGGAGCACGAGTTTGTCACCGGTCCGGAATACCGTCGTATCTGCACGCTCGGCGAGAAGCTGCGCGGCCTGATCGAAGACGATGCGTTCATCGAACGTGGCGAACGTCGTCAGCCGGTAGCCAGCTTCGAGCAGGCGCTGGACTGGCTGGTGAAAGAGTCCCGTCGCGGCCTCGCGATCCAGCGCTATAAAGGTCTGGGCGAAATGAACCCGGAGCAGCTGTGGGAAACCACCATGGATCCGGAAAGCCGTCGCATGCTGCGCGTGACCGTTAAGGACGCGATTGCTGCAGACCAGCTGTTCACGACCCTGATGGGCGATGCGGTTGAACCACGTCGTGCCTTCATCGAAGAGAACGCCCTGAAAGCGGCAAATATCGATATTTAATCGACGTGATACCGCACGATAACTGGCCGCGCGTTTAGCGCGGCTTTTTTATGGGCGAGGGCATATCCTGCGACAGCACTGACGGTAAGCGACTGGCGAGCGTATCGACGGCAATCCTCACTCTCAGCGGCAGGTGCGGCGTCTGCAGCCAGACGGCATGAACGTCAAAATGGACATCGGGCGCCTGTTTCAGGAGCGGGACGAGCTTTCCCTGATGAATTTCTTTAATGGCCATCCAGCAGGGGAGCCAGGCAATCCCGTGTCCGGCCAGCGCCGCGTCGCAGATGGCCTGCAAATCGTCCATATTGAGCGATGAACGGGGAGTAAAGGTGTGCGAGGTCCCTTCGTTATCCATCAGTTGCCAGGGTAACACTCTGCCTGCGCGCAGATAGTTAATGGCCGTATGATGGGGTAAGTCAGCCACGCTTTGCGGCTGGCCTTTGTTCTGCAGATAATCCGGCGCAGCGCACAGCACCATGCGGTGTTCCCCCAGCTTTCTGGCGACCAGCATGCTGCTGTCCTGCAGCGTGCCGTTACGCACAGCCATATCAAACCCTTCCTCTACCAGATCCACCACGCGGTCGCTGAACGACATTTCAAGCTCAAGCCCGGGATGTTCCTGCGCCAGTTCAATCAACAGCGGCGCGACGCACTGGCGGCCAAACAGTACCGGCATGGCAACGCGCAGGCGGCCGCTGACCTGCTGTTTCCCCGTTTCAAGCAGCGACTCTGCGCCCCGAATTTCCTCCAGCGCACGCAGGCACCGTTCATAAAAAAGGGCGCCGTTATCGGTCAGGCTCTGGCTGCGGGTGGTGCGCTGAAACAGCCGTACCCCCAGTCGCTCCTCGAGACGAGCGATGCTTTTTCCTACCGCCGAGCGTGACAAATGCAGACGAATGGCGGCCTGTGCAAAGCTTCCCGCCTCTACGGCAGCCACAAAAACAGGGATATCCTTCAGCGTGTCGGTCATGAATTGTATCTTTTTTGGCGTCAATATAGAGAAAACTTATCGCCACTGGCGACCATGCGTCAACGGTAGACTGTCAGTACTAAAGCTTACTTGATGGCCGGAGAAAAAAATGACCGAGACAATGCAACGCTGGACGATGAGCGCCCTCGGGCGCGAGAGCCTCACGCTTATTCAGGAGCCCATTCCCCAGCCAGGTCCGGGTGAAGTGCGCGTAAGGGTGAATGCCGTTGCGCTCAACTATCGCGACAAAATGGTGATTGAAGGCACGATGCCGATTCCGCTTTCCTTCCCGTTTACCCCGGCGTCTGACATGGCGGGCGTCGTCGACAGCGTTGGTGAAGGCGTCACGCGTTTCCAGCCCGGTGCCCGCGTCATCTCAACCTTCTTTCCGGAGTGGATCGACGGTAAGCCGCAGGCGGACGCGCGCAATTTGCCCTATAAAACGTCCGGCGGCTATTTCCAGGGAATGCTGGCCGAGTACGTGATTGTGAAGGAAGACGCGCTGGCGGCATCGCCGGAAACCCTGGATGACGCAGAGGCCAGCACCTTACCCTGCGCGGGGCTTACCGCCTGGTTCGCACTGGTGGAACGCGGTCAGCTGCGCGCCGGGCAATCGGTGCTGGTACAGGGAACGGGCGGCGTGGCGATTTTCGCCCTGCAAATCGCAAAAGCGCACGGCGCAGAGGTCATTGTTACGTCCGGGAGCGATGAAAAGCTGGCGCTGGCCAAAAAGCTGGGGGCCAGCCAGGGCATCAACCGCCTGAAAGGCGACTGGGCTGAAGAGGCGCTGGCGCTGACTCAGGATCGCGGCATCGACCATATTATCGAAACCGTGGGGGGCGAGAACCTGAAGCACTCCCTGCGCGCCGTTGCCGTTCATGGACGTATCTCGGTCATTGGCGTGCTGGCCGGGTCTGACATTTCGCTCTCTGCTGGCGAACTGTTGCTGAAATCTCCCGTCATTCAGGGGATCGGCGTGGGGCACCGCCGGGCGCTGGAGGATTTCGTCCGCGCTGTTGATGTCACCGGGTTGAAACCCGTGATTGAGCATCGCTACCGTTTTAACGAGCTTAAACAGGCTCTTGAGCATCTGGATCGCGGTGCGTTTGGTAAAATCGTTCTCACCCGCGAGTAAGTCTTTGTTCCCCGGGATAGGCGTAAAAGGGGGCTTTTGTTGCGCAAGGTAGCTCTATTTTTGTGTGCTTAATCGCGTTAGCATGAGGCAGCACTCATTTATCCCGGGGAACTCATGGCTATCAAACTTATTGCAATCGATATGGACGGCACGCTGTTGCTGCCAGACCACACTATCTCTCCAGCCGTTAAGAACGCGATCGCCGCGGCACGCGCAAAGGGCGTGAATGTGGTCCTCACCACGGGGCGTCCGTATGCGGGCGTGCACAGCTACCTGAAAGAGCTGCACATGAATCAGCCCGGCGACTACTGCATCACCTATAACGGCGCGCTGGTGCAGAAAGCCGCAGATGGCAGTACGGTTGCGCAAACCGCGCTAAGCTACGATGACTACCGGTTCCTGGAAAAACTGTCCCGTGAGGTGGGTTCCCACTTCCACGCTCTCGATCGCAATACGCTTTACACCGCCAACCGTGATATCAGCTACTACACGGTACATGAATCCTACGTGGCGACCATTCCGCTGGTGTTCTGTGAAGCCGAGAAGATGGATCCGGCCACCCAGTTCCTGAAAGTGATGATGATCGACGAGCCGGAGATCCTGGATAAAGCGATTGCGCGCATTCCGGCCGAAGTGAAAGAGAAATACACCGTGCTGAAAAGTGCGCCGTACTTCCTTGAAATCCTCGATAAACGCGTCAATAAAGGCACTGGCGTGAAATCGCTGGCCGACGCGCTGGGCATCAAACCGGACGAAATCATGGCGCTGGGCGATCAGGAAAACGACATCGCGATGATTGAATTCGCGGGCATGGGCGTAGCGATGGATAACGCTATTCCGTCGGTGAAAGAAGTGGCTAATTTTGTCACCAAATCCAACCTCGAAGACGGCGTGGCTTACGCCATTGAGAAGTTTGTGCTGAACTAAACACCCGCTTGCGATACCCTGATGCGATAACTGCGCATCAGGGTATCCTCATGAAACAAATCACCTTCGCTTCCCGCAACCACCAGCTTACGAACATCAATACCTGGACGCCGGACAGCCAGTGGCTGGTCTATGACGTGCGCCCGTCAGGTGCATCGTTCACCGGTGAAACCATCGAGCGGGTTAATGTTGTTACGGGCGAGGTCGAGGTGATTTATCGCGCCACTGACGGCGCGCAAGTTGGCGTGGTGACCGTTCATCCCGCGCAGGAGAAATACGTCTTTATCCACGGCCCGAAAAACCCGGATGCGGACTGGCACTATGATTTTCATCATCGCCAGGGGGTAATTGCGCATCACGGGCAGGTGAGCAACCTGGACGCAATGGATATCACTTCACCGTTCACCCCGGGCGCGCTGCGCGGCGGCAGCCACGTCCATGTCTTCAGCCCGAACGGCCAGCTTGTCAGCTTTACCTATAACGACCACGTGCTGCACGTGCGCGATGCGAAGCTTGATTTACGCAACGTCGGCGTGGCGGCGCCTTATGGCCCGGTGAATCCGCCGGGAAACCATCCTCGTGAATACCCGGGGACTTACTGGAGCGTGCTGGTCAGCCGCACGACGCCCAACCCGCAGCCGGGCAGCGACGAGATTAACCGCGCCTACGAAGAGGGCTGGGTGGGCAACGACAGACTGGCGTTTATCGGCGATACCCTGTCTGCAACGGGCGAGAAAGTGCCTGAACTGTTTATTGTTAACCTGCCAGAAGATGAACAGAGCTGGAAACGGGCGGGCGATGCGCCGCTTCAGGGCACCGCAGAGACCCTGCCAGCCCCGCCTGCTGGGGTGAAGCAGCATCGTTTGACCTTTACGCATCAAAGGGCCTATCCGGGCCTGGTGAACGTGCCGCGTCACTGGGTTCGCAGCAACCCGGAGGGGACACAGGTCGCGTTTCTGATGCGCGACGATAACGGCATTGTGCAGCTGTGGCTGATCTCACCTGAAGGCGGCGAGCCGCGCCAGCTGACGCGTAACGGGAGCGATATTCAGTCTGCGTTTAACTGGCATCCGGCGGGTGATCGGCTGGGGTTTGTGCTCGAAAACCGGATCGCCTGCTGCGACGCGCAGACCGGACAGGTGACGTTTTTAACGTCCGATCACGGCAATCCGCCGTCTGCGGATGCCGTCGTATTTTCTCCGGACGGGCGCTTTATTGCCTGGATGGAAGAGACGGACGGTTTCCGTCAGCTCTGGTTAGCGGAAACCGCGCAGAACTAGCGCGGCGGCATCTCTGCGGGCGGAATGACGGCGTTTGTCGCCAGATTTTCCTGCTCGCTTTTCTCTACCCGTGAGCGCACGGAGTCGTCCTTACGGAATAAATCCCACGGCAGCAGAAGCGTGTCCGCCACAGCCGTAAACGGCATATCCAGGATAACCAGGGATTTGGTGCCCCAGTTTGTATCGTCATCGGAGATCATCGCCGCGCTGGCGCGCGTCCCCGGATATGTTCCTTCTTTACCGCCGGTGTGAGACATCACGCTCGAACACCCGCAAAGTAAAACTACCCCGCTGAACGTCGTCAGCTTTATCAGAACATTTTTCATCATCACTCAGTCATCGTTAATGGCACTGCATAGACCTGCAACTCAGGGTTATAGCGAGCCTTATCCAAAATGGATAGCCCGATAACCCCGCACTGTGGCAGCCATCGCAATTTAACCCTTTGTGCTGTTGTCCCAGTCTATGCGAGATGCAGGAAAGTGCAAAAAAAAGTGCAGTTGTCATGCTTGAAAAGCCCGGTTGCAGACCCATTTTAAGAATACGACCCGATAACGAACTCGCCTGATGGGTGTTCGGGGGGCGTAAAGGCCTGTCCATGGTGGAAGGCTTACTTTTCTCGCTGATTTCAGGAGTTTTATTTATGCGTAACTTCGATCTTTCTCCGCTGTACCGTTCTGCAATTGGTTTTGACCGCCTGTTTAACCATTTAGAAAATAACCAAAGCCAGAGCAACGGCTACCCTCCATACAATGTTGAGCTGGTTGACGAAAACCACTACCGCATCGCCATTGCCGTCGCCGGTTTTGCAGAAAATGAACTGGAGATCACCGCGCAGGACAACCTGCTGGTGGTGAAAGGTTCCCATACGGCCGAGCAGAAAGAACGTACCTACCTTTACCAGGGCATCGCTGAGCGCAACTTTGAACGCAAGTTCCAGTTAGCTGAGAACATTCATGTGAAAGGTGCAAACCTGGTCAACGGCCTGCTGTTTATTGAACTGGAACGTGTGATTCCGGAAGAGAAAAAACCGCGTCGTATCGAAATTAACTAATTATGCGGGTCGCGCGAGCGGCCCACCCAGACCTGCTTGCCGTAACGGGAGCATATGCGAATCCATCAGGATTTGCAGGAACAACTGCGCACAAAATTAAACTGTGCCGAACTCGCTTCTCAGAAGGAGATTTAGTATGCGTAACTACGATTTATCCCCCTTACTTCGTCAGTGGATTGGTTTTGACAAACTGGCTAATGCCCTGCAAAACACCGCCGAGCAACAGACGTTTCCGCCGTACAACATCGAAAAAAGCGACGATAACCACTATCGCATCACCCTGGCGCTGGCTGGCTTCCGTCAGGAGGATCTGGATATTCAGCTCGAAGGCACGCGTCTGACCGTGAAAGGTACGCCGGAGAAACAAGAGACCGAGACCAAATGGCTACATCAAGGGCTGGTTAATCAGCCGTTTAGCCTAAGCTTTACCCTGGCAGACCATATGGACGTCTCCGGCGCAACGTTTACCAACGGGCTGCTGCATATTGATTTGACCCGTAACGTGCCGGAAGCCATCGCGCCGCAGCGTATCGCCATTAGCGACCGGCCGGCGTTAAACAGTTAACAAGCCCGCCAAACCTGTAGGTCGGGTAAGGCGCAGCCGCCACCCGACACCGCTCACAGACCGCACAAGGCCCTGCCCCGGCAGGGCTTTTTTGTGCGCCATCGCCCATACAACCGCCCACGGCTCTGAGAGAATCCTTAGCATAACTAAGGTTATGCCAAGGAAGTGGATCATGAGTGATATCGCGTTAACCGTCAGCGTGTTGGCCCTGGTCGCTGTTGTTGGCCTGTGGATAGGGAATATCAAAATCCGCGGCGTCGGGTTTGGGATTGGCGGGGTGCTGTTTGGCGGCATTTTTGTCGGCCACTTTGCCGACCAGCTCGGGCTGGTGCTGAGCGCCGAAATGCTCCACTTTACCCAGGAGTTCGGCCTGATCCTGTTCGTCTATACCATCGGGATTCAGGTGGGGCCGGGTTTTTTCGCCTCTCTTCGGGTCTCCGGCTTACGGCTCAACCTGTTTGCCCTCGGCATTGTGGTGATGGGCGGGCTGGTCACCGCCATTCTGCATAAAATCTTTGCTATCCCGCTGCCCGTGGTGTTGGGCATTTTCTCCGGGGCGGTCACCAACACGCCCGCGCTCGGCGCGGGGCAGCAAATCCTGCGCGATTTGGGCATCGAATCCGGCATCGTCGACCAGATGGGGATGAGCTACGCCATGGCCTATCCGTTTGGTATTTGCGGCATTCTGCTCTCCATGTGGCTGGTCCGCGTCCTGTTTCGCATTAATGTCGATAAAGAGGCGAAGGACCACGAAACCACGCTCACCAACGGCCATATGCCGATCAAAACCATCAACATTCGGGTCGATAACCCCAACCTGAACAATATGGCGATTCAGGACGTGCCGATCCTGAACAGCGCCAATATTATCTGCTCCCGCCTTAAGCGCGACGATATGCTGATGGTGCCTGCCCCCGGCACCATTATTCAGCAAGGCGATCTGCTGCACCTGGTGGGCCAGCCTGGAGATTTGAACAATGCCCGTCTGGTGATTGGTCAGGAAGTGGATACCTCGCTCTCCACGCGCGGCACCGATATGCGGGTGGAACGCGTTGTGGTGACCAACGAGCACGTCCTTGGCAAAAAAATACGCGATCTGCAGGTAAAAGAGCGTTATGACGTCGTGATCTCCCGCCTTAACCGTGCGGGTGTCGAGCTGGTCGCCAGCCCGGAGGCCAGCCTGCAGTTCGGGGATATCCTCAACCTGGTTGGGCGCCCGTCTTCCATTGACGCCGTCGCGGATATGGTGGGTAACGCGCAGCAAAAACTGCAGCAGGTGCAGATGCTACCGGTATTCATCGGTATCGGGCTTGGCGTGCTGCTCGGTTCTATTCCTGTGTACGTGCCGGGCTTCCCGGTGGCGCTCAAGCTGGGCCTGGCGGGCGGGCCGCTGATTATGGCGCTGATCCTCGGGCGTATCGGCTGCATCGGTAAGCTCTACTGGTTTATGCCGCCGAGCGCCAACCTGGCGCTGCGCGAGCTGGGCATCGTGCTGTTCCTCGCGGTGGTCGGGCTGAAGTCCGGCGGGGATTTCGTCGACACCCTGGTCAAGGGTGAAGGGATGAGCTGGGTCGGCTACGGCATCTTTATCACGGCGATCCCGCTGCTGACGGTGGGCATACTGGCGCGGATGTTCGCCAAAATGAACTACCTGACGCTGTGCGGCATGCTGGCGGGCTCCATGACCGATCCGCCCGCGCTGGCCTTTGCCAATAACCTGCACACCACCAGCGGCGCGGCCGCGCTCTCCTATGCCACCGTCTACCCGCTGGTGATGTTCCTGCGCATCATCACCCCGCAGCTACTGGCGGTGCTGTTCTGGGGGATGAGCTAGTAAATCTTCCGGGTGGATGCGCCGCAGATGGTAGTCCACCTGGTAATCACTGGTATTTCGGAACATCACGGAATAGTTGAGGAACTCGCCGCTGTCGCTGTAGGAAAGGGAGGTGATACGCAACAGCGGCGTCTGTTCCGGCAGGTTCATATAACCCGCCAGCTGCTTATCGGCCAGCACCGGCGTCAGACTCTCGTAGTTGCCGCTGATGGTGATCCCGCACTCCTTCTCGATGTAATCAAACTTTGACCCTTCAAGATGCGCCAGCGACAGATTGCGAAACAGCTTCACCGGCATAAAGCTGTCCTCCAGCATCAGCGGTTTTCCGTCCACGTAGCGCACCCGCCGGGAAAAGTAGATCCGCTCATCCACCTGAATTCGCAGCTGGCTGGCGATGGCGGGCGGGGCGGGCATCACTTCGAACTGTAAGACCTTGCTCTGCACCTCTTTTCCCTGCTGACGCAGCACCTCCACCAGCCCGGTCAGGTTGGTGGTTTCGTGGTGAACGTCTTTGCGTGACACAAACGTGCCGCTGCCGTGCCGCCGTTCAACCAGCCCCCAGCTCACCAGCAGATCCAGCGCCTTGCGGATGGTCATTCGCGCCACGCCGAACTCCTGCGCCAGCGCTTTCTCGCCCGGCAGCGGACTGCCGATATTGTAGTCCGACGAATTCAGCCGCAGCCGCAATCTGTCAGCAATGGATTTGTAGATCACCAGTAGACCTCTCTGCCCTTATCAGGGCGTGGATGGCGTCCTGACATGTCCATATTTACCGTAAAAAGTAGACCTGATTGGTCAAAATAAAACCATGAATGCGATCACGAATCGCAGCGGCACGCCATGTTCGCGCATCAGTAAGTTCTTATGCTCACCTCAGGCCAGCAAAAAACCATAAAGGCCTCTACCCCTACAGGTTGTTTCATGAGGATTTAAAAATGCTCAGTCAAATACAACGTTTTGGCGGTGCCATGTTTACCCCGGTGTTGCTGTTTCCGTTCGCCGGGATCGTGGTGGGAATCGCCATCATGCTTCGCAACCCGCTGTTTGTCGGCGAAGCCTTAACGGCCCCCGATCATCTTTTCGCGCAGATTGTTCACATCATTGAAGAGGGCGGCTGGGCGGTGTTCCGCAATATGCCGCTGATTTTTGCCGTTGGCCTGCCGATTGGCCTGGCGAAGCAGGCCCAGGGCCGCGCCTGTCTGGCGGTGCTGATTAGCTTCCTGACCTGGAACTACTTCATCAACGCGATGGGGATGACCTGGGGCCACTTCTTCGGCGTCGACTTCTCCGCCGAACCGACAGCGGGAAGCGGGCTGGCGATGATTGCCGGGATCAAAACGCTCGATACCAGCATCATCGGCGCTATCGTGATTTCAGGCATCGTCACCGCCATCCACAACCGCTATTTTGACAAGCCGCTGCCGGTGTTTCTGGGGATTTTCCAGGGCAGCTCGTTTGTCGTGATCCTCGCGTTCTTCGTCATGATCCCCTGCGCCTGGCTGACGCTGCTGGGCTGGCCGAAAGTGCAGATGGGCATTGAGTCCCTGCAGGCGTTCCTGCGTTCTGCCGGTGCGCTGGGCGTATGGGTCTATACCTTCCTGGAACGCATTCTGATCCCAACCGGATTGCACCACTTCGTCTACGGTCCGTTCATTTTTGGCCCGGCGGCGGTGGAAGGGGGGATTCAGGTCTACTGGGCGCAGCACCTGCAGGAATTCAGCCAGAGCACCCTGCCGCTGAAAACTCTTTTCCCGGAAGGCGGGTTCGCGCTGCACGGCAACTCCAAAGTGTTCGGCTCGGTCGGGATTGCGCTGGCGATCTGGTACACCGCGTCGCCGGAAAACCGCGTCAAGGTCGCGGGGCTGCTGGTCCCGGCCACGCTTACCGCGGTGCTGGTGGGCATTACCGAACCGCTCGAATTCACCTTCCTGTTTATCTCGCCGCTATTGTTTGCCGTTCACGCCGTGCTGGCGGCCACCATGGCAACGGTGATGTACACCTTCGGCGTGGTCGGGAACATGGGCGGCGGCCTGCTGGACCAGTTCCTGCCGCAAAACTGGATCCCGATGTTCCACAACCACGCCTCGACGGTGTTCACCCAGATCGGCATTGGCGTCTGCTTTACCGGAGTTTACTTCGTGGTCTTCAAAACGCTGATTGCGCGTCTGAACCTGAAAACCCCGGGCCGGGAAGAGAGCGAAATCAAGCTCTACAGCAAGGCCGACTATAAGGCGGCGCGCGGGCAAACCACCGCCCCGGCCGCGGCCAGCCAGCAGGTCGGGCAGGCAGCCGGGTTCCTGCAGGCGCTGGGCGGCGCGGCCAACATCGAAAGCATCAACAACTGCGCCACCCGCCTGCGCATCGCCCTGGTCGATATGGCGAAAACGCAAAGCGATGACGTCTTCAAAGCCCTCGGCGCCCACGGCGTGGTGCGACGCGGCAACGGCATTCAGGTGATTGTCGGTCTGCACGTTCCTCAGGTGCGCGACCAGCTGGAATCGCTGATGAAAACCCCCTTAACGAATGAACAAACCACCCTGACAGAGGCTATATCATGAAAAAATTCTCAGTTGTCATTGCAGGCGGCGGCAGCACCTTTACGCCTGGTATCGTCCTGATGCTGTTAGCCAACCGTGACCGTTTCCCGCTGCGCGCCCTGAAGTTTTATGACAACGACGGCGCGCGTCAGGAAACCATCGCCGAAGCGTGCAAAATCATCCTTAAGGAGCAGGCCCCGGAGATTGAATTCAGCTACACCACCGATCCGAAAGCGGCCTTTAGCGATGTCGATTTCGTGATGGCGCATATCCGCGTGGGCAAATACCCGATGCGTGAAAAGGATGAAAAAATCCCGCTGCGCCACGGCGTGCTGGGCCAGGAAACCTGCGGCCCGGGCGGGATCGCCTACGGCATGCGCTCTATCGGCGGCGTGCTGGAGCTGGTGGATTACATGGAGCAGTACTCTCCGAACGCGTGGATGCTGAACTATTCCAACCCGGCGGCGATTGTTGCGGAGGCCACGCGCCGCCTGCGTCCGAACGCCAAAATTCTCAACATCTGCGATATGCCGATCGGTATTGAAGGGCGCATGGCGCAGATTGTCGGCCTGAAAGACCGCAAAGAGATGCGCGTGCGCTACTACGGCCTGAACCACTTCGGCTGGTGGACGTCGATTGAAGATCTCAACGGCAACGATCTGATGCCGAAACTGCGCGAATACGTGGCGAAACACGGCTATGTACCGCCGTCTGACGATGCGCACACCGAGGCGAGCTGGAACGATACCTTCGCCAAAGCCAAAGACGTGCAGGCGCTGGATCCGGACACCATGCCGAACACCTACCTGAAGTATTATCTGTTCCCGGACTACGTGGTCGCGCATTCCAACCCGGAACGCACCCGCGCCAATGAGGTCATGGACCACCGTGAGATGCATGTATTCAGTTCATGCCGGGCGATTATCGAGGCGGGCAAATCCTCCGCCGGCGAGCTGGAAATCGACGAACACGCGTCGTACATCGTCGATCTGGCAACCGCGATTGCCTTTAATACCCAGGAACGCATGCTGCTGATTGTGCCAAACAACGGGGCCATCCATAACTTTGATGCCGACGCGATGGTGGAGATCCCGTGCCTGGTGGGCCATAACGGACCGGAGCCGCTCACGGTGGGCGATATTCCGCACTTCCAGAAAGGGCTGATGAGCCAGCAGGTAGCGGTGGAAAAACTGGTGGTGGATGCCTGGGAGCAGCGCTCGTACCAGAAACTCTGGCAGGCGATCACCCTATCGAAAACCGTGCCGAGCGCGTCCGTCGCGAAAGCGATTTTGGATGACCTGATCGAGGCCAACAAGGATTACTGGCCAGCGCTGCACTGATCGTCCTGACCGGCATCGCCCGATGCCGGTCTCCTTGTCCTTGTCGATTTACGCTATGCTGAAGCCTGCCCGTAGCTCGACAAGGAACCTTCATGAAAATTTCCCGCCTCGGCGAAGCGCCGGACTACCGCTTCTCGCTGGCTAATGAACGCACGTTTTTAGCGTGGATCCGCACCGCGCTGGGGTTTCTTGCCGCCGGGGTGGGGCTCGACCAGCTCGCGCCTGATTTCGCCACCCCGCTGATTCGCGAGGTGCTGGCGCTGCTGCTGTGCCTGTTCGCGGGCGTGCTGGCGATTTACGGCTATCTGCGCTGGCTGCGCAATGAGAAGGCGATGCGTCTGAAGCAGGATCTGCCCTATACGCGTGGGTTACTCATCATCAGCGCGATTCTGCTGGCGGTGGCGGGCGTGGTGATGGGGCTGGTGTTCTATGGCGGATAGCCGCAAAGCGCGACGCGAAGCGGACCCCGGTCTGCAGCCGGAGCGGACGTCGCTGGCGTGGCTGCGCACGCTGATGGGGTATGGCGCGCTGATCGCCCTGGCGATTAAGCACAACTGGCACCGCACCGGGGTGCCGTTCTGGATCTCGCTTGTTGTGCTGGCGCTGGTGGCAATCGTTTTATGGCGCTATACCCGCAGCCGTAACCTGATGGACGTAGCGCAGGACGACTTTGTGCAGCCGAAGGCGGTGCGGGATAAGTTCCTCATCGCCCTGGCCGTGCTGTCGCTGTCTTTACTCTTCGCAGTGACTCACATTCAGCAAATTGTGAGCTTTTAAAGCCCGGTGGCGGCTACGCCTTACCGGGCCTACAACTGCCGCGAACCGTAGGCCGGGTAAGGCGTAGCCGCCACCCGGCAGAAT
>NZ_JBMKHT010000013.1:70415-100867 GCF_049238165.1 Enterobacter cloacae complex sp. IR5422
TCCCCGCGGGGGGGCGCCCCCCCCTCCCGGGCCCACCCCCCGCCGCCCCCCGTAGGCCGGTTAAGGCGTAGCCGCCACCCGGCAGAATTACTGCCCTTTAGCCAGATACTTCGCCATCTCGTCTTCCGGTACCATGCCGCCGCCGGTCGCCCACACCAGGTGGGTAACGCTGGCATCTGAAGGCACGCGCAGCGGCCCGGCCATCCCCGCCAGCGCGGACGGTTCCAGCCGAATGCCTTCCTCCTGCGCCAGCCAGCCGAGCATGTCGTACATGCTCTGATCGGAAAGCGTATAGAACCCGTCGAGCAGGCGCTCCATCGCGCGGCCCACGAAGCCGGAGGCGCGTCCTACCGCCAGCCCGTCCGCCGCCGTCACGTTATCAATGCCCAGGTCCTGCACCGCGATCTCATCGTGCAGGCCGGTGTAAACGCCCAGCAGCATGCACGGGGAGTGCGTGGGCTCCGCGAAGAAGCAGTGAACGTTATCGCCAAAGGCCAGCTTCAGGCCAAACGCCACGCCGCCGGGGCCGCCGCCGACGCCGCACGGCAGGTAGACGTACAGCGGATGATCGGCATCCACCACGCGGCCCTGAGCGGCAAACTGTGCCTTCAGGCGCTCGCCCGCCACCGCGTAGCCCAGGAACAGGGTGCGGGAGTTTTCATCGTCAATGAAGAAGCAGTTCGGATCGCTTTCCGCCGCTTTGCGTCCCTGCTCCACCGCCACGCCGTAATCCTGCTCATATTCCACGACGATGACGCCGTGGCTGCGCAGTTTGGCTTTTTTCCACTCGCGGGCGTCGGCGGACATATGCACCGTCACCTTAAAGCCGATGCGTGCGCTCATGATGCCGATGGACATCCCCAGGTTGCCGGTTGAGCCTACCGCAATGCTGTACTGGCTGAAGAAGTCCTTAAAGCGCGGCTCCAGCAGGATGCTGTAGTCGTCTTCAACGCTCAGCAACCCGGCGTCCAGCGCCAGTTTTTCCGCGTGGGTCAGCACCTCATAGATACCGCCGCGCGCTTTAATCGAGCCGGAGATCGGCAAATGGCTGTCTTTTTTCAGCAGCAGCGTGCCGGGAATGGATTTGCCAGATTCTTTCTCCAGCCGCGCCTGCATTGCCGGGATGGCGACCAGTTCGGATTCAATAATCCCACCCGTTGCGGCCGTCTCCGGGAAGGCTTTCGCCAGATATGGCGCGAAGCGTTTGAGGCGCGCATGGGCATCGTCCACGTCGGCTTTGGTCAGCCCGACATAGGGCAGCCCTTCTTCAAGCGTGGTGGTGTTCGGGTTAAGCCAGGTGGTTTCTTTCAGGGCAATCAGATCCTCAACCAGAGGAAACTGTGCGGTTAAAGTGGTGATAGTTGCGTTTTCCATAATACGTCTCTTCGCGCTCAGATAATGAAAGAAAGCAGGAATGTGCCGCCAAGTGCAAGCACCGAGGCGATAAACGTCGCCGTCGTATAGTATTTGAAGGTCTCATTCAGGGTCGCGCCGCAGTATTGCTTCACCAGCCAGAAGAGGGAATCGGTCACGATCGTGCAGCCAATGGCGCCGGAACCGATGGCAATGGTGATGATCTCCGGGCTGACGTTCGGGTAGAGCGGCAGCATCGGCGCGACGATGGCCGTGGCGCCCATCATCGCGACCGTGGCGGAGCCTACGGCGGCATGCAGCACCAGCGCCACCAGCCAGGCGAGCAGGATAGGGTGCATGTGCAGGTTCGAGAGAATTTGCGCCAGCGAGTCCGCCAGTCCGCTGGTTTTCAGGATGGCGTTGAACGCGCCGCCCGCGCCGATAATCAGCAAAATGTTGGCGATAGAGCCAAAGCCGTGCTCCGTATGGGTCAGCATCGCGCCCATGCCCATGTGCTGGCGGATCCCCAGCAGGTAGTAGGCGACAAACACGGCGATGAACATGGCGGTGATCGGGTTGCCGATAAACTCCAGCAGCGTATACAGCGTGCCGTCTTTTGCCATATTCAGTTCGGCGATGGTCTTCACCAGCATCAGGGCAATCGGCAGCAGCACCGTGAACAGCGTGGCGCCCAGCGACGGCAGGGTATGCTCCTCCCGCACCTTCAGGTCTGAAAATTCCGCCGGAACCGGTTTAAACGGCAGACGATTGCCGAGCAGCTTCAGGAACAGCGGGCCGCCGACCAGAGAGGCCATCAGGCCCACCAGCAGGCCGTAGACGATTACCGTCCCAACGTCCGCCCCTAATTTATTGGTCACAAACAGCGCGGCCGGATGCGGCGGCACCACGCAGTGCACCGCCATCAGCGCGGTACAGAGCGGAATGGCCAGCTTAAGCAGCGACGTGTGGGTCTTTTTGGCGATGGAAAACGCCAGCGGGATCAGCAGGACCACGCCCACTTCCACGAACAGCGTAATGCCGCAGATCAGGCCCACCAGCACCATAATCACGTCTGCTGACAGCCAGCGGCAGCGCTGCAACGTAATCCCGATGCGCTCTGCCGCGCCGGAAACCTCCATCATCTTGCCGAGAATGGTGCCCAGACCAATCACCGCCGCCAGGAAGCCCAGCGTACCGCCAATCCCGCTCTCAATGGCGTTTACCATATCCAGCGGGCTCATTCCCATCATTGCGCCGACGAAAAAGCTCGCCAGCAGCAGCGCGAGGAACGGGTGAAACTTCAGTTTTACGATGGTTAAAACAATCAACACAATGCTGACCAGCAGCGTTGCCACAACCCAGACCTGAGATCCCATATCTCACCTCACCCTTATGTCATCTGGGGGTATTGGACGAAAAAGCGGCGTGGGCTGACAAACGATATAAATTGGCGTTCAGGTGAGCCAGATTGAATCAACTGAGTGACTGCGCTCTAAAAAACGCACTTAACCCGCATTAGGTTCACATAAATTCACCCATGAACGGTATGCTGGGCGCAGAAAACACGCGTGAGAATTGTGATGACCGATGCAAATGAAGCCAGAAACCGGCTATTAAACGGCTGGCAGCTGTCGAAAATGTACACCTTTGAAGTGGCGGCTCGACATGAATCCTTCGCGCTGGCGGCGGAGGAGCTGTCGCTCAGCCCCAGCGCGGTGAGCCACCGCATCAACCTGCTGGAAGAAGAGCTCGGTATTCAGCTGTTTGTCCGTTCGCACCGTAAAGTCGAGCTGACGCAGGAGGGAAAGCGCGTTTACTGGACGCTAAAATCGTCCCTCGACACCCTGAATCAGGAGATCCTGGACATCAAAAACCAGGCGCTGTCCGGCACGCTGACGGTCTACTCCCGGCCGTCGATCGCTCAGTGCTGGCTGGTACCCATGCTGGGTGACTTTACCCGCCGCTATCCGTCAATATCGCTCACCGTCCTGACCGGCAATGATTACGTCAATATGCAGCGAACGGGGGTCGATCTGGCGCTCTATTTTGACGATACGCCGCCAAACCATCTGTCTCATCACTTCCTGATGGACGAAGAGATTTTGCCCGTCTGCTCGCCGCAGTATGCCCGCGAGCATGAGCTGTTGAAAAACCCCGATAACCTTAGCCACTGCACGCTGCTGCACGACCGTCAGGCCTGGAGCAATGATTCCGGTACGGATGAGTGGCTGAGCTGGGCGCAGCACTTTGCGGTGAATATGCCGCCATCGTCGGGTATTGGTTTCGATCGTTCCGACTTAGCGATTATTGCGGCCATCAACCACGTCGGCGTCGCGATGGGGAGAAAGCGGCTGGTGCAAAAACGGCTTGAACGGGGCGAACTGATCGCCCCGTTTGGTGACAAGACCCTGAAATGCCATCAGCACTACTATGTTTCGACGCTTTCGGGCCGACAGTGGCCGAAAATAGACGCCTTTATCGGCTGGCTGAGAGAACTGGCAGGTTGAAGAATTATTACGCTTTCGCGCTACACCAAATGTGAAAAAGCATGCTAAATACAGGTAATGCTTTCGATTTATCCAGGGTAAACCGTGTTAAAGCCTCTTATAGCGACCGCGTTACTGATCTCTTCCGGCTGGGCCATTGCCGCTGAGCCGCCGCTGACGGCTGCCCGTTATGCGCAGCAGCTTGGCGTCGGTATGGATGTTGACTGGGCGCGCACCGAGCGCGGCATACGCGAATTCGACCCGCTGGTGGTCCGCGATTTTCGGGCTAAAGGCATTACCCACGTGCGCATCCGCGTGGCCGACGAGCCGACGGAAGCGCGGCTGATCCACCTGCGCAAGCTGGTAGAAGCCTGTGAGCAGTATGGCGTGATCCCGATAGTCGCGTATCAGGCTGATGAATATAAAAACGACCCGAAAGCCGATAACGAGAAAGAGACGGTCAACTGGTGGATTGCCGTGGCGCACTATTTCGGTCAAAGCTACCCGCTGCTGGGTTTTGATCTCATTTATGAGCCTGCCGACAAGCTTAACCACAATCTGGCGTCGCTAAACCGTGTCTATGAAAAAACCATCAAAGCGATCCACGACATCGACCCGCAGCGCATGATCTTCATTGCGCCACGCCTGCGTGCCGCGCCGGAGGAGTTATCCAGCCTGAAGCTGCCCGCGCACAGCCAAACCTATCTGCTGGCGGAGTGGCATATTTTCCCGTGGGGGCCGCTGAAAAATGGCGGCAAATACCCGTGGACGTCCGGCACGGCGGCAGAGAAAGCGGCCATCCGTAACCGCATTAATGCCGCGCTGCACTGGCAGCAAAAAACCGGGCACGTTAGCTGGGTCGGGGGTTGGGGCGTGGGGGAGTCAAGTCGCTTAACGCCAACCGCCTCGCAAATGGCCTTTGCCACCTATATGGCCTGCGAGCTGCAAAAGGCGAAAATTCCGTATGCGCTTAACGCGGACTTCCAGTTTTACGACGGGGAAGAGGGGGCCTGGCGGCCAGCGCCAGAGCCGTTACTGCAGGCGATGATTGCGCCCGTCTGTGAAAAGCCCGGCGAGAAGCCGGGCCATCATGCGGTTAAACCGGCTGCTCGTGATGCGGGACACGCGACGCCAGCGGCAGCCAGCACAGTAAAATCAGCAACCCCATCAGCGTCATCAGCAGGCCCAAACTAGCCTGCCCGGTCTGCGGCATCATCGCTGAAAGCCAGGCCAGCGCGCCGGAACCGATGTTCTGCAAACCGCCCACCAGCGCGCCCGCCGTACCTGCAAGGAACGGGAACGGCTCCATCGCGCCGCTGGTGGCGAGCGGGAACAGCATCCCCGCGCCGAAGAAGAACAGCGCCGCCGGGATGAGCAGCGTCCAGACGGTCATCACGCCAAACAGCCCCGGGATCCACATCATCAGACCCGCCAGCAGACAGCTGATCACCGACTGCCACATCAGGGTGGAGAAGCGCTTGTTTGGTCGACCGGCAAACCACGCGCCGAAGAACGCCGCCGGGATCGGCAGAATAAACAGAATGCTCACCACCATGCTGCTCAGGCCCAGCCCCGCGCCCAGCAGCACGCCGGAGCAGGCTTCGAACACCGCGATACCCGCCAGGCCGCCGATGAGCATCAGCAGGTAGCAGGTGAACGCGCCGTTGCCGAACAGCGTTTTATAGCTGGCGATCAGCTTCGTGCGCGGCGCGTCCTGTGGACGCGTTTCCGGCATCCAGCGCGCCATGCTGAAGGTGACAATGATGCACAGCACCAGCAGGAAGGCGTAGCAGGCGCGCCAGGACCACATCGTGTCCAGCAGGCCGCCGATCAGCGGGGCCAGCAGCGGGCTGACCAGAATCCCCATATTCAACAGGCTGTTGGCATGACGCAGCTGGGTACCCTGATACATATCGCGCGGTAAGGTTCGCGCCATCACCCCGCCAACGCCGGTCCCAACGCCCTGCAGGGCGCTGGCGGCAATCAGTACGGTCAGGCTATGGGTAGTAATGGCAATCACCGTCGCCACCATGAAAATACTCATGCCCACCAGGATCACCGGGCGACGCCCGACGCGGTCAGAGAGCGGGCCGTAGAAGAGCTGCGAAACGCCATAGGTCAGCAGGTAGGCCGCCATTACGCTCTGTACCGCGCCCTCGCGGACGTTCAATTCCTTTGCCATGTCGGCAATCGCCGGAATGTAGATGGTTTGCGCCATCTGACCGACGGCCACCAGTAACACCAGCATCAACAATAAGTTAACGTTCCGTTGCTTTTTCATGTCGCTGAATACTTTTGCCAAAAGAGAAAAATGAAGAATAAGTGACTGCGCATTCCCATAAATGCGCGAGGAATCTACCACAGAGAGATGACAATTTAAGCATTGTCGCGGTGAATGAAAAAACCGGTAAAGGCAGGATTTGTAAACAAGAACGGCAACTAATGTTGCCAGTGCTTTACGCCAGGCGCAGCAGAATGGCGCCGCCGGCGATACCCAGCGCTGCTGCAATGCGCAGGCCCGCAACCTTCTCTTTTAAAAGCAAAAAAGCGATCAGCGCGCCAAAGAGTATGGAGGTTTCACGCAGCGCCGCAACCACCGCCAGCGGCGCCTGCGTCATCGCCCACAGCGCCAGACCGTAAGAGCCCATGGTCCCCACCCCGCCAAGCAGCCCCTTTTTCCAGTGCAGACGCAGGTAGCCGGACGCCTCGCGCCGACGTGCCACCATCGCCCAGCCGAGCAGGCAGAAGCCGTTCATAAAGAAGGTCCACAGCGTATAGCCCAGCGCGGTCTCCGACAGCCGCACGCCGGTGCCGTCCACCAGCGTATACCCGGCGATAAAACAGGCATTCAGCAGCGCCAGCCAGATCCCCTTGCGTGACTGCATGCGCCCGTTCATCGCCATCGCCAGAATCGACAGGCAAATTACCCCGATGCCGGACCAGGCGAGCCAGGAGAGACGATCGCCGAGCGCCAGCACGCTGATCAGCGCCACCAGCAGCGGGGCGGTGCCGCGCATCAGCGGGTAGGTCTGGCTCATATCGGAAACCTGATAGGTCTTCGCGACCAGCACGGTGTAGACCACCTGTAAGGCGCAGGAGACGATCAAAAACGGCCAGCTTGCGGCAGAGGGCTGTGGAGAGAAGGGGAGCAGCACCAGGGCAATCAGCGTGGCGGAGCCGCTGACGCTAATCGCGGAATAGAGCTTGTCCGTTCCGGCTTTGACGATGGCGTTCCAGCTGGCATGCAGCAGCGCGGCGAAGAGTAAAATGCAGAATACGGTGAGGGTCATGGCGTATCGGGTGATGAATTGTCACTCAACTGTAACATTCACGTCCTGAAGCTGCCAGCCGGTTACACCGCACAAAAAAGGCGGTGCGTCACCCGCGGTTCGTCCGAGACCAGCGTAAACCCTGCCCGGCGATAAAACCCGTAGGCAGCGTCCGGCGCATGGGTATTGAGGAAATCGAACCAGATGCTGGCATCGGCCATCACGACGGTTAAAAGCTGCTTGCCAATCCCCAGCCCGCGGCACTTCTCGCTGACGTAGAGATGGCGAATACGCCCGGCGCGCGGCTGCTGGCTGAACGGATCGCGATTCAGACCGCACACGCCAACCAGCTTGCCGTTGAGAAACGCCCCCAGCAGCTTTTCACCCGGCGCGTTAAAGCGGTTCTCACCCCGCTGCCAGCTCTCTTCCAGCCTGCGCAGCATGTTGAAATTCGATGCGATACTTTCAGCCTTCAGGGCGATATACCCCGGCTCGTCGGGCGTGACAGGCTCAATTAACAGACGCGACATAGCATTCCCTCGTTATTAAAGAGGGGCGGTTGCCCGCCCCTCTCAGGTGCGACTTGAACCTGAATTACCGAACGAATTTCAGGACAGCATCAAGCAGTTGCAGTACTGCAACAATGAGTTTGAGGATAAGTATCACCATATCCACTACGCTCATACGCGTCTCCTTTTGGTTAAAAGGAGCACGATGCTGGCGTACCTTTCCGCCGCCTGTTGCCAGCACCTGGATTGACGTAACACAGTGTGCTCACTTCAGGGGTTAAGGCACTGACGGCACCACCCGTTTCAGCCAGGACTTCGTTGCGCCGGTAGAACTGCGGCCCCCTCGCTCACTGCGAACACCCTCAGTATAGATAAATACTGTACGTATGAACAGTATTTTGTGGACAAAATCTGGAAGGCGATCCATACTCAAAAACGTCAAAATCCGTGCCGGAATTGCGCGTTCGTCTTCGATCGCGTATACTTTTTGCGTTGACGTAACACAGTGTGTTCTGCGGCGACCAACCGCAAGACCCTGATAAAAACCTCGCTTCGGCGGGGTTTTTTGTTTTCATCCCCCAACAAACGAAACGTGATCCCTGACGCATTTTTGCGCAGATGAAAATATTTCCATTGTCACGCCCGAAAACCTGTGTTTGTATAAATTCCATCAATGATTCCAAACACAGGTCCCCAATGACTTCATCCATCTTCACTTCGACCCTACTAAAAACTGCGCAACCAGCCGCAGTGGTCGTCGTGCGTGTGGTGGTGGTCGTCGGCAATGCGCCGTAGGGACTGGATCAACACACGAATCCAAAACCCCGCCGGCGCAAACCGGGCGGGGTTTTTCGTTTAGGACCCTCCCCGGAAAGTCGGCTCAGAAGAAAAGGACTGGAGCATGGCAAGTTCGGGCACAACATCCACCAAGACGCGTTTTACCGGCGCGCAGCTGATCGTTCATCTGCTGGAGCGACAGGGCATCACCACGGTTGCGGGCATCCCCGGCGGCACAGTGCTGCCGCTGTACGATGCGTTAAGCCAAAGCACGCAGATCCGCCACGTGCTGGCGCGCCACGAGCAGGGGGCGGGGTTCATCGCTCAGGGCATGGCGCGCACGCAGGGTAAACCGGCGGTCTGCATGGCCTGCAGCGGCCCGGGCGCAACCAACCTGGTCACCGCCATCGCCGACGCGCGCCTCGACTCCATTCCGCTGATCTGCATTACCGGCCAGGTGCCGTCCTCGATGATCGGTACCGATGCGTTCCAGGAAGTGGATACCTACGGCATCTCTATCCCCATCACCAAACATAACTATTTAGTTCGCGACATCGCCGAGCTTCCTCAGGTTATTAGCGATGCGTTCCGCATTGCGCAGTCCGGCCGCCCGGGCCCGGTGTGGATAGACATTCCTAAGGATGTCCAGACCGCAGAGATCGAGATCGACGTTCTGCCGGAGCCGGGCGAGCGTGCCCCCGCGCCGGAGTTCAGCGCTGAGAGCGTACGCGACGCCGCCGCCATGATTAACGCCGCCAAACGCCCGGTGCTGTATCTGGGCGGCGGGGCGATTAACGCTGCGGATGAAATCCGCCAGTTTGCGGAAAAAGCCAACCTGCCGACCACCATGACCCTGATGGCGCTGGGTATGCTGCCAAAAGCGCACCCGCTGTCCCTGGGGATGCTGGGCATGCACGGCGCGCGCAGCACCAACTACATCCTGCAAGAGGCGGATTTGCTGATTGTTATGGGCGCGCGTTTTGATGACCGGGCGATTGGCAAAACCGAGGAGTTCTGCCCGAACGCGAAAATCATTCACGTGGATATCGATCGCGCCGAGCTGGGTAAAATCAAGCAGCCGCACGTGGCGATTCAGGGCGACGTGGCAGAGGTTCTGGCGCAGCTGATCCCGCAGACGGACGCAGCCGACCGCGCCGACTGGCGTAAGCTGGTGGCCGATCTGCAGCGCGAGTTCCCGGGCGCCATCCCAACCGAAGGCGACCCGCTGAGCCACTATGGCCTTATCAACGCCGTGGCCGCCTGCGTGGACGACAGCGCGATTATCACCACCGACGTGGGCCAGCACCAGATGTGGACCGCCCAGGCCTACCCGCTGAACCGTCCGCGCCAGTGGCTGACCTCCGGCGGCCTCGGCACCATGGGCTTTGGCCTGCCCGCAGCTGTGGGCGCGGCGCTGGCGAATCCGGACCGCAAGGTCATCTGCTTCTCCGGCGACGGCAGCCTGATGATGAACATTCAGGAGATGGCGACCGCGGCCGAAAACCAGTTAGACGTGAAAATCATCCTGATGAACAACGAGGCGCTGGGGCTGGTGCACCAGCAGCAGAGCCTGTTCTACAAGCAGGGCGTGTTTGCGGCGACCTATCCGGGGATGATTAACTTTATGCAGATTGCCGCCGGCTTTGGCCTGCACACCTGCGATCTGAACGCGGAAGAGGATGCCCACGCGGCGCTGCAGGCGGCGATCTCGCGTCCGGGCCCGGCGCTGATCCACGTGCGTATCGACCCTGAACAAAAAGTGTATCCGATGGTGCCGCCAGGTGCGGCAAATACTGAGATGGTGGGAGAATAAGCCATGCAGAAACAACATGATAACGTCATTCTGGAACTCACCGTCCGCAACCACCCTGGCGTCATGACCCACGTCTGCGGGCTGTTTGCCCGCCGGGCGTTTAACGTGGAAGGCATTCTCTGTCTGCCGATTCAGGGCAGCGAGCACAGCCGCATCTGGCTACTGGTCAACGATGACCAGCGTCTGGAGCAGATGATGGCGCAGATCGACAAGCTGGAGGACGTCACCAACGTGGCGCGCAACCAGTCCGATCCCACCATGTTTAACAAAATTGCGGTGTTCTTCGAATAGATCGCTTAAGGTAAGCGTCTTTCGCTCTTGTAGGCCGGATAAGCGCAGCGCCATCCGGCTTTTTC
Organism: Enterobacter cloacae complex sp. IR5422; assembly: GCF_049238165.1. Lineage (NCBI taxonomy): Bacteria > Pseudomonadati > Pseudomonadota > Gammaproteobacteria > Enterobacterales > Enterobacteriaceae > Enterobacter > Enterobacter cloacae complex sp. IR5422. The sequence goes on from NZ_JBMKHT010000013.1 coordinate 80,979, forward strand.
AGACCGCAGGAACACACATGACCACCATCGCCCTTATCGACGACCACCTTATCGTCCGCTCTGGCTTTGCCCAGCTTCTCAACCTCGAACCGGATTTCCAGGTCGTGGCCGAGTTTGGCTCCGGCCGCGAGGCGCTGGCGGGCCTGCCGGGGCGCGGGGTGCAGGTCTGTATCTGCGACATTTCGATGCCGGATCTCTCCGGGCTGGAGCTGCTAAGCCAGCTGCCGAAAGGAATGGCGACCATTATGCTCTCGGTCCACGACAGTCCGGCGCTGGTCGAGCAGGCACTCAACGCGGGCGCGCGGGGGTTCCTCTCCAAACGCTGCAGCCCGGACGAGCTGATCGCCGCCGTGCGCACCGTCTCCACCGGCGGCTGCTACCTGACGCCGGAAATCGCCATCAAGCTGGCGGCTGGACGACAGGATCCGCTCACCCGGCGCGAGCGTCAGGTGGCTGAGAAGCTCGCGCAGGGGATGTCGGTAAAAGAGATTGCCGCCGAGCTGGATCTGTCGCCGAAGACCGTGCACGTCCATCGCGCCAACCTGATGGAAAAACTCAACGTCAGCAACGACGTCGAGCTGGCGCGCCGCATGTTCGACAGCTGGCAATGAGTCCCGTCTTTTCGCGGCTGATCGCCGTCGTTGCCAGCTTTTTTATCTTCTCCGCCGCGTGGTTCTGCCTGTGGAGCATCAGCCTGCATCTGGTGGAACGTCCTGAGCTGGCGGTGCTGCTGTTCCCCTTCGGCCTGCGTCTGGGGTTAATGCTCCAGTGCCCGCGCGGTTACTGGCCCGTTTTGCTGGGCGCAGAGTGGCTGCTGCTGGTCTGGCTGGCGCAGGAAGTGGCCCTCGCGCATCTGCCCTTATTGATGACCGGAAGCCTGCTCACGCTTCTCCCGGTTGCCCTCATTTCCCGCTATCGTCACCAGCGCGACTGGCGCACGCTGCTGCGCCAGGGGGCGGCGCTGATTGCCGCCGCGCTGCTGCAGTCCCTGCCGTGGGTTGGCGACAAGGAGATGCTCAACGCGCTGCTGCTGACCCTCACCGGTGGCCTGACGCTGGCACCCACCTGCCTCGTGATCTGGCACTACCTCACCAGCACCGTCTGGCAGCCGCTTGGTCCGGGGCTGGTGTCCCAACCGGTGAACTGGCGCGCCCGGCATCTCATCTGGTATCTGCTGCTGTTCGTGGTGAGCCTCTGGCTTCAGCTCGGTCTGCCCGCCGAGCTTTCACGCTTCACGCCGTTTTGCCTGGCGCTGCCGATTATCGCCCTGGCCTGGCACTACGGCTGGCAGGGGGCGCTGATCGCGACCCTGATGAACGCCATCGCGCTGATCGCCAGCCAGACCTGGCACGACCATCCGGTGGATCTGCTGCTCTCGCTGCTGGCCCAGAGCCTGACCGGGCTGCTGCTGGGGGCGGGCATTCAGCGCCTGCGCGAGCTGAACCAGTCCCTGCAAACCGAGCTGGCGCGCAACAGGCGTCTGGCTGAACGCCTGCTGGAGACGGAAGAGAGCGTGCGGCAGGAGGTGGCCCGCGAGCTGCACGATGACATCGGGCAGACCATTACCGCCATCCGCACCCAGGCGGGCATTGTCCAGCGCCTGGCGGCAGAAAACGCAGGCGTGAAGCAGGGCGGGGCGCATATCGAACAGCTTTCGCTGGGAGTCTATGACTCGGTGCGACGCCTGCTCGGCAGGCTGCGGCCGCGCCAGCTCGACGACCTGTCGCTGGAGCAGGCGGTACGCTCCCTGATGCGCGAGATGGAGCTGGAAAGCCGCGGCATTGTCAGCCATCTCGACTGGCGCATTAGCGAACCTGCGCTGAGCGAAGGCCAGCGCGTAACCCTGTTCCGCGTCTGTCAGGAAGGGCTGAACAATATCGTCAAACACGCCAGCGCCAGCGCGGTCACGATCCAGGGCTGGCAGCAGGACGAGCGCCTGATGCTGGTGATTGAAGATGACGGCTGCGGCCTGCCGCCGGGCTCCGGCCAGCAGGGCTTTGGCCTGGCGGGCATGCGCGAGCGCGTTAAGGCGCTGGGCGGCACGCTGAGCCTCTCCTGCACCCACGGGACGCGCGTCAGCGTCAGCCTGCCGCTAAGGAGCCACCATGTTTAAAACCCCCGCAAACGCCGCGCCGATAGGCAACAAAGCGGAGATCGACGCCCGCTACCGCTACTGGCGTCGTCATATCCTGATCACTATCTGGCTCGGCTACGCGCTGTTCTACTTTACCCGCAAAAGCTTCAACGCCGCCGCGCCGGAGATCCTCGCGAGCGGCGTGATGACCCGCACCGACATCGGCCTGCTGGCGACGCTGTTTTATATCACCTACGGCCTGTCGAAGTTCTTCTCCGGCATCGTCAGCGATCGCTCAAATGCCCGTTATTTCATGGGCGTTGGGCTGATCGCCACCGGCGTGGTGAATATTCTGTTTGGCTTCTCCACCTCGCTGTGGGCCTTTGCCCTGCTGTGGGCGCTGAACGCGTTTTTCCAGGGCTGGGGCGCGCCGGTCTGCGCGCGTCTGCTCACCGCCTGGTACTCGCGCAACGAACGCGGCGGCTGGTGGGCGATATGGAACACCGCACATAACGTCGGCGGGGCGCTGATCCCGATGGTGGTGGGTGCCGCGGCGCTGCACTACGGCTGGCGCGCGGGGATGATGGTTGCCGGTGGCCTGGCGATTGTCGCCGGGCTGTTCCTCTGCTGGCGCCTGCGCGACAGGCCGCAGACCGTGGGCCTGCCTGCGGTGGGCGACTGGCGGCACGACGAGATGGAGATTGCCCAGCAGCAGGAGGGCGCGGGGCTGACCCGCAGGGAGATCCTCACCAAATACGTGCTGAAAAACCCGTACATCTGGCTGCTGTCGCTTTGCTACGTGCTGGTCTACGTGGTGCGCGCGGCCATCAACGACTGGGGCAATCTGTACATGTCCGAGACGCTCGGCGTGGACCTGGTGACCGCCAACTCGGCGGTGACAATGTTCGAGCTGGGCGGGTTTATCGGCGCGCTGGTGGCGGGCTGGGGCTCGGATAAGCTGTTCAACGGCAACCGCGGCCCGATGAACCTGATTTTTGCCGCCGGGATTTTGCTCTCTGTTGGCTCGCTGTGGCTGATGCCGTTCGCCAGCTACGTCATGCAGGCGGCGTGCTTCTTCACCACCGGCTTCTTCGTCTTTGGCCCGCAGATGCTGATCGGCATGGCGGCGGCGGAGTGCTCGCACAAGGAGGCGGCAGGCGCGGCGACGGGCTTTGTCGGGCTGTTTGCCTATCTTGGCGCATCGCTCTCCGGCTGGCCGCTGGCGCGGGTCATCGACATCTGGCACTGGAGTGGCTTCTTCGCGGTGATCGCCATCGCGGCGGGAATTTCCGCCCTGCTGCTGCTGCCGTTTTTACATGCGCAGGCCCCGCGTGAAGCCAGCGTGATGTGATGCGCCTCACCTTTTCACCCCGAGTGGCGCAAAACTAGGAAATTTTCCCGGTTTTACCTGGACGCTGTCTCAGGCATCTCTCCCGGCTGATTTTTACAATGCTGCAAAAATCAGCTCAGGAGTAAACCAACCATGCTGGCCTTCTTAAACCAGGTGCGCAAGCCGACCCTGGATCTGCCGCTCGACGTGCGGCGCAAGATGTGGTTCAAACCGTTCATGCAGTCCTATCTGGTGGTCTTCATCGGCTACCTGACCATGTATCTGATCCGCAAAAACTTTAACATCGCCCAGAACGACATGATCTCAACCTACGGGCTGAGCATGACGCAGCTGGGGATGATTGGCCTGGGCTTCTCCATCACCTACGGCGTGGGCAAGACCGTCGTTTCCTACTACGCGGACGGCAAAAACACCAAGCAATTCCTGCCGTTTATGCTGATCCTCTCCGCCATCTGTATGCTCGGCTTCAGCGCCAGCATGGGCGCGGGTTCCGTTAGCCTGTTCCTGATGATCGCCTTCTACGCCCTGAGCGGTTTCTTCCAGAGTACCGGCGGGTCGTGCAGCTACTCCACCATCACCAAATGGACCCCGCGCCGCAAGCGTGGTTCCTACCTCGGCATGTGGAACATCTCCCACAACCTCGGCGGGGCGGGCGCGGCTGGCGTGGCGCTGTTTGGCGCGAACTATCTGTTCGACGGCCACGTGATCGGGATGTTTATCTTCCCGTCGATTATCGCCCTGATCGTCGGCTTTATCGGCCTGCGCTTCGGCAGCGACTCCCCGGAATCGTACGGCCTCGGCAAAGCCGAAGAGCTGTTCGGCGAGGAGATCAGCGAAGAGGACAAAGAGACCGAAGAGAACGCGATGACCAAATGGCAGATCTTTGTTGAGTACGTGTTGAAAAACAAAGTGATCTGGCTGCTCTGCTTCTCAAACATCTTCCTCTACGTGGTGCGTATCGGCATTGACCAGTGGTCAACCGTGTATGCTTTCCAGGAGCTGAAGCTTTCTAAAGAAGTGGCGATTCAGGGCTTCACCCTGTTCGAAGTGGGCGCGCTGGTCGGCACGCTGCTGTGGGGCTGGCTCTCCGACCTCGCCAACGGCCGTCGCGCGCTGGTGGCCTGCATCGCGCTGGCGTTGATTATCGCCACCCTCGGCGTCTACCAGCACGCCAGCAACCAGTACGTTTACCTGGCGTCCCTGTTCGCGCTCGGCTTCCTGGTGTTTGGTCCGCAGCTGCTGATCGGCGTGGCGGCAGTGGGCTTCGTGCCGAAAAAAGCGATCGGCGCCGCCGATGGGATTAAAGGCACCTTCGCCTATCTGATCGGCGACAGCTTTGCCAAGCTGGGTCTGGGGATGATCGCCGACGGCACGCCAATTTTCGGCCTCACCGGCTGGGCGGGAACCTTCGCGGCGCTGGATGCGGCAGCGATCGGCTGTATCGTCCTGATGGCGATGGTCGCGGTGCTGGAAGAACGTAAAATTCGCCGTGAAAATCGTGCGCAGAAATTAAAAACAGCCTGAGTGTGCAGGTAACTTCTTTGCCCGGTGTGTGATGCCGGGCTTTTTTATTTGCGCCAACGGCGTTAATACCTGATCCCCCATTCCGCAACGTCTTTTCAGAGCACTATTCTGGTTATGCCCGCTGTTGACGCCGTGCGTTTCCCGCTATGATGAGCGGCTAGTCAAAGGAGAACGCATGGTCTGGATAATGCTGGCAACGCTTGCCGTGGTGTTTGTGGTGGGATTTCGCGTCCTGACCTCAGATTCCCGCCGCGCCATCAAACGTTTAAGCGAGCGTCTTGGCATCACCCCGATGCCGGTTGAGTCGATGATCGATCAGTTCGGTAAAACGCCGGGCAATGAGTTTATCCGCTACCTTGAACGGCCGGACGAGGCGCATCTGCAAAACGCCGCGCAGGTGCTGCTGATCTGGCAGGTCTGCATTGTCGACGGCAGCGAGGAGAACCTGCACGCCTGGCACCGCATGCTGCGTAAAGCCCGCCTTGCCGCACCCATTACCGATGCGCAAATTCGTCTGGCGCTTGGCTTTATGCGCGAGATGGAGCCCGATCCGCAGGAGCTGAACGCCTTCCAGCTACGCTATAACCAGCTCTTCCTGCCGGAAGAGGGCGTGTTTTACCTGCACTGATCCCCTGTAAAAACGACAAAAGTTGTCTAAACGTTAAATTCGTCACACTTTTGATGATAAACTGCGCGACTTTTCCGCACGTTTTTATCTTCAGGTGACGCCATGACAGAACATATCCAGCCCACGACCCGACCGCAGACCAAAGAGGTTACTCGCCCCAACTGGTCGGCGGTTTTCTCCGTGGCGTTCTGCGTCGCCTGCCTGATTACCGTTGAGTTTCTGCCGGTGAGCCTGCTGACGCCGATGGCGCAGGATCTGGGCATTTCCGAAGGCGTGGGGGGGCAGTCCGTTACCGTCACCGCCTTCGTGGCGATGTTCGCCAGCCTGTTTATCACCCAGGTGATTGGCACCATCGACCGCCGCAAGGTGGTCATACTGTTCAGCGTGCTGCTGACGCTCTCCTGCCTGCTGGTCTCCTTCGCGGAAAGCTTCACCCTGCTGCTGCTCGGTCGCGCCTGCCTGGGGCTGGGGCTCGGCGGCTTCTGGGCGATGTCGGCCTCGCTCACTATGCGCCTGGTGCCCGCGCGGACGGTGCCAAAAGCGCTTTCCGTTATCTTCGGTGCGGTCTCTATCGCGCTGGTGATTGCCGCGCCGCTTGGCAGCTTCCTCGGTGGGATTATCGGCTGGCGTAACGTCTTCAACGCCGCGGCGGTGATGGGCCTGCTCTGCATCATTTGGGTGTGGAAAGCGCTGCCGTCCCTGCCGGGCGAAGCGGCGCACCATAAGCAGAACATGTTCGCGCTGCTCAAGCGCCCCGGCGTGCTGGCGGGGATGACCGCCATCTTTATGGCCTTTGCCGGGCAGTTTGCCTTCTTTACCTATATCCGCCCGGTGTTTATGACCATGGCGGGCTTTGACGTGGACGGCCTGACGCTGGTGCTGCTGAGCTTCGGTATCGCCAGCTTTGTCGGTACCTCGCTGTCGTCGCAGTTCCTGAAACGCTCCCTGAAAGTGGCGCTGGCGGGTGCGCCGCTGGTGCTGGCTGCGAGCGCCACGGTGCTGGTGCTGTGGGGTAGCGATAAGTGGGTCGCGTCAGCCATTGCGATTATCTGGGGCTTTGCCTTTGCGCTGGTGCCGGTGGGCTGGTCGACGTGGATCACCCGCTCGCTCGCCGATCAGGCGGAAAAAGCCGGGTCGATTCAGGTGGCGGTGATCCAGCTGGCGAACACCTGCGGCGCGGCCATTGGCGGCGTGGCGCTCGACCATCTGGGGCTGACGTCACCGCTGGTGATTTCCGGCACGCTGATGCTGCTGACGGCGCTGCTGGTGGCGGGGAAGGTTAAAGCGAAGTAGTGTTTTTCTCCCTCTCCCGTGGGAGAGGGTTGTGGTGAGGGCATCAGGCTACGCCGATGCCTTAACCCTTCTACGCGAATCCATCGAAATCAGCACCACCGACGACACGATCAGCAGCGTCCCCAGCCAGTCCGGCAGGGTGAACGCCACGCCCAGCAACACCACCGACAGCAGCGCGCTACTCAGCGGCTCGGCGCAGCTCAGGATGCTCGCCTTCGGCCCGCCGATCATCTGTGCGCCTTTCAGATACAGGCTGAACGTCAGCGCGGTGCCAATCACCACCAGGTAGAAAAACGCCAGCAGCAGGCCGCCGTCGATCACGAAGGTGGTGCCGCGTCCGGCGTAGAACGGCGTCAGCATTAATCCGGCAATCAACATACTCCAGCCGACAATCGGCAATGTGCCGTAGCGGGCAATCAGCGTTGACGGATAGGTGGTGTAAAACGCGGCGGCAAACGCCGAGGCGATGCCGAAGAACAGGGCGGCAGGCGAGATGGAGAGCGAGGTTGGGTCGCCGTGGGTGACCAGCAGGAACGTCCCGACAAGCGAGGTCACAATCGCGGACAAAACAAACACGCCGGGGCGCTTTTTCCGCGCCAGCGCGAACCACGCCACGATAATCGTTGGCGACAGAAACTGCAGCACGGTGGCCGTCGCGGCGTTGGATTTTTCAATCGTCAGCAGGAAGGTGAGCTGCACGGTGAGCGCGCCGACCAGCGAGAAAAACAGCAGGCTGAGGGCGTCTTTGCGATGTTTGATGACCGAGAAAATCTTGTCGCCGTGAACGAAGGAGAGCGTCAGCAGGATCACGCCGGTAAACAGCAGGCGAACCATGGTCAGGTAAGGCGAAGAAATGTGGCTTTTCTCCATGATGTACTGCGCGCAAACGCCGGAACTGCCCCATAAAACGGCGGCGATCAGGACGTTCAGCATCCCTTTACGTGTGGAACCCATTTTCTCCCCTGTTACGTTGGTTTTTTTGTAGCATAACATGGGATCTTGCCGGGTGGCGCTACGCTTACCCGGCCTACAAAACGTTGTAGGCCCGTGCAAGCGCAGCGCCGCCGGGCGAAACAAACGGCGCTCTACTAGAACCACGCCTCCCACATCGCGCCGACGTTGAAGTCGTCGAGCGTCTCGTCTTTGGTGTTGTTCACGCGCGCGGTGCGTGCGTTATCCACTTTGCCGCCGGTCACGTAGAAGCGCAGCATCGGACGGAACTCTGGCCCCATGGCGATAGACATGTTCTGCGACAGGGTCAGCTTCCAGCCTTTGTTGTCGCCGCCGTTGTCGTAATCCACGTGCTGCCAGCCCGCTTCCAGCCAGGTAGAGTGAACGTCGTTCCACCAGTGCATCGGGCGCACGATGGCGTTGTAGTTCTTACGGTTGTCGGTCTTATCACGGCTGTTGTCGTAGTCGTGGAAGGCGAGGATGTACTCCACCTGCGTGGCCTGGGTGAATTTGTACAGCCCTTCGAAACTGGCGTAGACCGTGGTCAGGTCTTCGGTTTTATTGAACACGCTGTTGTCCGAGTTATCGGAGTAGCGGGCAATCACCTTGTTCACGCCGCTGTCGTTGGTATGGCTCAGCACCACGCCACCCTGCCAGGCGTTCAGACGCTCGTCGCTCTCTACCGCTTTTGAATCAAAGCCGTAGTTGGCGTACAGCTCCAGATCCAGCGGACCGAGCTTCATACCGTGGATTTTAGAGGTGGCCGCGTAGTTACCTTTGTCGCCCGTGCCGGACCCGCCGGTACAGGTGATGCGTGACGGGTTCGCTTCGTCTTCCATCACTTCCGGGCTACAGGATTCCACTGCCGCCACGGCAGCGACGTCAAACTGCACCCCGCCGATATCGAAGTTCTTCACCCCGGCGCCCTGGCCGTCGTGGTTCATCCAGAAGTAATCGTTGATGCCCTGCTGCGGACGCTGGTGGAAGTCGCGACCGGCCCAGAAGTAGGCGTTCGGGTTGGAGGCCATAATGTTGGTCACCCCCGCGTAGGCCTTTTTCAGGTTAACTTCGTCGCCCCAGTGGTCGATCATCACGTTGATGTCCCAGATGGCGCCGTTTTCTCCCTTGAAGGCTTTAGAGAGCTGGAACTCGCCGCCGTTGCCTTCGTTACCCAGACGACCGATCGCGGACGCGCCGTTGTAGGAGCCATCCACCGCCACATATTTCTGATCGGCGGCCTGGAAGTGCGCGCCGTAGCGGGCGTAGCCGGTAAATTTAATCCCGAACGGAATCGCCATGTCCGGGGATTGCGCCGCGCTCTGCGGCTCGGTCACCACGTCCGCTTTTTTCGCGACGGCGGCATCCATTTTGGCCTGACGTTCGGCCAGGGCTTTATCCACCGCTTTCGCCACAATGGCGTCGATTTGCTCCTGCGTGAATTCCTGGGCGAGCACGGAAATTGGGCAAAGCGCGGCGATAACCGCCATGGTTAATGGAAGTTTTTTAATCGTATTCATGGTTATCTCAATATAGTTTAATTTTATTCAGACAATAACCATCCCGCTCCGATCTGACAGAATATGTCGCTATCATCAGAACAAGTGGATTTCTAATTTTAGGTACAGAGGTATTACAGTAATTTATTTCGCCATAGACTATCTCTGATATAAATGAATAATTTCTTCGGATAATTCACGCGCTAATAAGGAGTTCATTAAATGATCCTGCGCGTGCACCATAATTAAGGTCATCGGCTGGCGGGCTTCGCCCGCGTCCTGCTCGATCAGTTTGGTCTGCATTTTATGCGCCTGACGCGCGTAGCCGTCGGCTTCGCGCAGCAGGCTTTTGGCTTCGTCAATGTTGCCCTGACGCGCCGCGTGCAGCGCTTCAAAGCACAGGCTGCGGGACTGCCCGGCGTTGACGATAATTTCCATTACGGCTTCTTCTAGTGCGATCATCATCATTACTCTTTATCAAAGCTATTATTTAAGGCGGTGGCGGCAAACCACTCCCCGCTTTTCTTAATGGTGCGCTGCTGCGTCTTTACATCGAGCTGGATAAATCCGTAGCGATTTTTATACGCGTTACACCACGACCAGTTATCAATAAACGTCCACATATGGTAACCAAGACAATTGCACCCTTCGCTAATACCCTTATGCAGCCAGGCTAAATGTTCGGAAATAAACTCGATGCGGTATTGATCGTTAATCTGGCCATTTTCAATAAAACGTTGCTCGTTTTCGACGCCCATGCCGTTTTCAGAAATAAAGCAGCGGGGGTTGCCGTAATTGTCGCGCAGGTTAATCAGAATATCGTAAATACCCGGCGCGTAGATTTCCCAGCCGCGGTAGGGGTTCATCTTGCGGCCCGGCATCTCGTAGCTATCAAAGAACCATTCCGGCATAAACGGCGCCTGCGGGTTCACCGCGCTGTCGCGACACTTCACGCGACGCGGCTGATAGTAGTTAATGCCGAGCAGGTCGATTTTCCCTTCCGCAATCAGGAAACCGTCTTCCGGCTTGCAGGCGGGCAGCTGGTCGTAAGATTTCAGCAGCGCCACCAGATCCGCCGGGTATTCGCCGCGCAGGACCGGGTCGAGGAAGCTACGGTTAAACATCAGATCCGCAACGTGCGCCGCCTTCACGTCTGCCGGGTTCTGCGAACGCGGATACGACGGCGTCAGGTTCAGAACGATGCCGATCTCCCCCGCGTAGTGCCCGGCGCGGTAGGCCTGAACCGCCTTCGCATGGGCCAGCACCGTGTGATAAGCCACGGTGGCCGCCCGGCGGAAATCCACTACGTTGGGGTAGTGGAAGTCGTACAGATAACCGCCTTCCACCGGCACGATCGGCTCGTTGAAGGTAAACCAGTGCAGCACGCGGTCGCCGAACAGCTCGAAGCAAATCTGCGCATAGCGGGCGTACGCGTCCACTACGTCACGGTTTTCCCAGCCGCCAATTTCCTGCATCGCCATCGGCATGTCGAAATGGAACAGGGTGATAAACGGCGTGATGCCCTGTTCATTCAGCTCATCAATGACCTGATTATAAAAATCGACCGCGTCCGGGTTCACTTCACCGATACCGTCGGGGATCAGGCGCGCCCAGCTAATCGAGGTACGAAAGCTGTTGTGGTTCAGCTGTTTTAACAGCTGAATGTCCGTTTTCCAGTGCTGATAAAACGTGGAGGTGTGCTGCGGCCCCACGCCGTTGTGAAAACGGTTCGGCTCGCGGGCAAACCAGTAGTCCCACGTGGTTTCACCCTCTCGTGTCCCTTCCGTCTGGAGAGCGGAGCTTGCGCTGCCCCACCAGAAGTTATCGGGAAATGCGTATTTCATGACCCTTCCTCTTTGACTTAATTGCTTGTGGCTTCAGCGGCACCCACGGTTGCAGCCTGGGCTTTCTGCTCTTCGTTTTTAATCAGCGTACGCTCATAGGCGCGCAGGAACGGCAGGTACATCAGCGCCGACATCACCATGCAGACGAGGCACATCACCACCGGGCTCAGCGCCCAGTTCGCCGCCCACGAGGCGCCAATCGGCGCGGGCGTAGTCCACGGGGTTAACGAGACCACCTGTGCCAGCCAGCCGAGCTTGGTTGCGCCGTACGCCAGGCAGGCGTTGACCAGCGGAACGAACACGAACGGGATGAAAAGCATCGGGTTCATGATGATCGGCGCGCCGAACAGAATCGGCTCGTTGATGTTAAAGAAGCTTGGCACCACGCCCATTTTGCCGATGGTGCGCAGGTGGGTAACGCGGCTGCGCAGCAGCAGGAAGGCCAGCGGCAGGGTGGAACCGACGCCGCCAATCAGCAGGTAGTGATCCCAGAAACCCTGCAGATAAACGTGCGGCAGCGCCGCGCCTGCGGCCAGTGCCGCCTGGTTTGCCGAGAGGTTCGCCATCCAGAACGGGTTCATGATGCCGGTAACAATCAGCGAGCCGTGGATACCCGCGAACCAGAAGATCTGGCACAGCAGCACGGAGAGCAGAATGGCGGGCAGGGAGTCAGACGCGGACACCAGCGGCTCCAGCAGGTGCATGATCGCCTGCGGGATAATCATCCCGGTCTGCGCTTCAATGAACAGGTTCAGCGGGTGCAGCGTGCCGATCACCACCATCACCGGGATCAGGATCTCAAACGAACGCGCCACGCCGGTGGGCACTTCCTTCGGCAGGCGGATGGTGACGTTGTTCTGCTTCAGCCAGGCGTACACGCGGGTTGAGTAAATGGCGGCGATCAGCGCGGTGAAGATGCCCTGGCCGGAGAGGTACTGGGTTGAGATTTTGCCGTCGGCATACGGCGCGGCGACCAGCAGGAAGGCCATAAAGGCCAGCAGGCCGGACATCACCGGGTCGAGGTTAAACTGACGCCCCAGGCTCGCCCCAATTCCTACCGAGATGAAGAAGGTCATCACGCCCATGCTGAGGTTAAACGGCAGCATCAGCTGTTCGCGGTAGGTTTGGGAAAAATCCAGCCAGCCGCGGGCGAAGCTGTTAGTGGTATCCGCCGAGAACGGCGGGAAGATGAACACCAGCATAAACGAGCCGATGATCATAAACGGCAGCGCGGCGGTAAAGCCGTCGCGGATGGCAATCACGTACTTTTGCTGACCGAGCTTCGCGGCCAGCGGGGTAATTGACTGCTCAATCACCGCAACCATGGATTGATATAACGAACTCATGTGAACACCTTTTAGTGTGCCGCTTCGATGAGCGACAGAGCAAAGTCCAGTACTTTATCGCCACGCTGCATGCCGTAGTCCATCATGTCGATGGGCTGCACCGGAATGCCATGCGTCGCCGCCTTGTCTGAGAGTGTCTGTAACATGTATTTCACTTGCGGTCCGAGAAGTACCACCTGGTATTGCGGAAACTGCGTATCAAATTCGGAAACACCGTACGCATCAATCTTCACCGGCAAACCACGTTCTTTCGCGACATCGACCATTTTGCTGACCAACAGGCTGGTGGACATCCCGGCAGAGCAGCACAGCATAATCTTGAACATCGACAACCATCCTCTAAATGTAAAAAGTTATTGCGAGGATGATTGGACATGATACGGAAACCGGTTTCCATTCATAAAAGACAGAACTGTGACAACCATCAATATCCAATACTTATGAGGCTAATTAACCAGATGCAGGTCACATAATTTGGCTGTTTTGACATCATTTGGAGTGGAAACGGAAAATCGGTTTCCATGGAAAACGGAAACGGATATACTCCGCTCTGGCTATAATGTGAGCCGAAGCGGTCATGGAATTTGCAGGCGCGAGGTAAGCCTGCCAGGGGAAAGAGATGTCGACAATTAATGATGTATCACGTCTTGCCGGGGTGTCTAAAGCCACGGTATCGCGAGTGTTGAGTGGGTCGCGTGGCGTAAAGGAAGCCAGCCGTCAGGCCGTTCTGAAGGCAGTGGATGAGCTTAACTACCGGCCTAATGTGATTGCCCAGTCGCTGCTGAGCCAGTCGACGGGCTGTATCGGGGTGATTTGCGCCCAGGAAAACATTAACCAGACCACCGGTTATCTCTACGCGCTGGAAAAACAGCTCAGCCAGCATCAAAAACACCTGCTGCTGCGTTTCGCGCACAGCAAAGCGGAAGTGATGCACGCTCTTGAGGAACTCTCCTGCGGGCTTTGCGATGACATCCTGGTGATTGGCGCGCGTTTCCCGCTGGACGTCGACATGGACAACGTCATTCTGGTGGACTGCATGGAGTCTGATAATTCCAACAGCATCCAGTTCGATCACGCCTTTGCCGCCGAAACCGCCTGTAACTACCTGACCAGCCAGGGGCGACGCCAGATTGCCCTGATCCATCCGCACGGCAGCGGTTTTGCTGACCAGGTGCTGCTCGGCTACAAGCACGCGCTGGAGAAAAATTTCCTGCCCTTTAATCGCAACCTTGTGTTCATGGACGCGACCTCGTCGTCCGTTGCGCTACAGGAGCTGCTGAATAACGCCAGCACGCTGAACTTCAACGCGCTGCTGGTGGCGGACGAGCAGGAAGCCCAGCGGGTGATCCCGCAGCTGCAGGCGTTTAATAAATCCGTGCCGGACGACATTATGGTCTTTAGCCTGGCCGGATCGCTGCACCTGCCGGGTATTCCGGTGATCCCGGCGATTGAATATTCTATGGATGCGATGGCGGCGCGTATCGTGAGCTGGCTGACGGAGAAAACGCAGATGCTGGGTTCGTATGTGCTGCGCGGGGATTTGATCATTCCAGACGTGCGTAAGCGTTAAAAATATTGTGTAGGCCGGGTAAGGCGCAGCCGCCACCCGGCAAGCAGCATTCAATAATCTTCCATACAATCCACCTGACCAATCGCCGCCCAGTAGGCGTCCAGGTTGTCACGCTTCACGGCGGTAACGGCATTTTTGATCAGCAGCTGATTGGCCTCTGACGACAAAATCATCGCCTGCCAGGCCTTATCGCTCTGCTTTTTCTGTGGCGTACAGGTTTTCTTAATATCTTTCAGGACCTGCTGCTTAATCTGCGCCTCTTTCGCCGGATCGTCCTTTTCCTGAGCGTGGACAAACGCGGCGAACAGCAGACAAACCAGCAGGCAGACAAGGTGTGCAGCTTTCATCAACAACCCCCTTTTGACGTCACAGGCTTCCCATGAAATATATCGTTACATTCAGTGTAGCGACGCCAGCCGAAAGTATGAATTTTCTCCACGTTGCGTGTGTGAGATAGTGAAACGGCACAGATAACAAGGAGAAAAAATATGCACCTGAGCATTACTCATGCGGTTACGGCGCAGGAAAAAGAAGAGTTACTCACGGGTCTGAGAGCCTACAATGCGCAGTTTCTGGATCTCTCCACATTCAGCGGGGATATTGGCGTTTACGTGCGGGACGACATCGGCACCATGCTCGGCGGGCTCATTGGGGTGCGTAAAGGCGACTGGCTGAATATCGACTTTCTCTGGGTGAGCGATGCCGTGCGCGGATCCGGCGTGGGCAGCCAGCTCATCAAAACGGCGGAAGATGAAGCCAGACGCAAAGGCTGCAAGCACGCGCTGGTGGATACCGTCAGCTTCCAGGCGCGTCCGTTCTATGAAAAACAGGGGTACCAGCTGCAGATGTCTTTGCAGGATTATCCGTACCCGGGCATGCAGCGACATTACCTGGCGAAAGCCCTTTAAGCCCGTTTCTGTCATTATGCATTCTGCTATTTATTGCGAGCCGCTTTCCTAATTTAAAACGTGTTGCTTGTCTTCTTTTCGGGCCGTGGCGCATGCTTTGGCCTGGTCAAGTCATCCATGGAGATAGCAATGGAACGCACAGCAAAACTATTCAGAAAGGGTCAGAATCAGGCCGTTATGCTGCCTGCTGAATTCGCGTTTGATACGGAGAGCGTCTACATCCGACGGGATGAGGAGGGGAATGTCGTTTTGGCGGCAAAACCTGTTCTAATAAAGAGCTGGGATAATTTTCTCCGCATGCTGGCAGAAACGGACGTACCAGATACGTTTTTGAGCAAGGAGGAACGCAATCAGAGTGTTACGACAAGAGACCCTCTGGATGGAGCATGCTCATGAGACATATGCTGGATACGAATATTGTGAGTCACTTGTTTAAACGACACCCGGAGGTTGTAAGCAGAATGACATGTCTGGCGCCGGGTGACGTTTGTATCTCAAGCATTACCGAAGCGGAATTGCTGTATGGTGCTGACAAGAAGAAAAGCAGTAGATTGAAAGAAACAATCCGGGAGTTTCTCAATACCATCACGATTTGCGACTGGGACAGCGACGCCGCAGCAACGTACGGTGAACTCCGTGCAACCCTGGAAAAGAAAGGGAAAGTGATGGGGGATCTCGATCAACTGATCGCTGCACATGCTATCAGTCGGGGAACAACGATTGTTACTAACGATCGTGCATTCAGAATGGTGCAGGAGCTTGCCGTCGAGGACTGGACGACAACGTTGTGATCCCTGATGCCCGGTGGAGCAGCGTCACCCGGCCATACCCGCATATAACTTATCCTTCTTATTGATTCTTTTTCGGTTTTTATTTCACCGCCTCGTTGTCGATATAGTCACTACAACATTCAGCAAAAGGAACTGTCTTGTGAAACGTCGATTGGGTGCTCTGGTACTGGCTGGCCTGCTGCTGGCCGGGTGCGATCAAAGTGGCAGCGATGCCAAACACATTAAAGTCGGCGTCATCAACGGCGCCGAGCAGGACGTGGCGGAAGTCGCCAAAAAGGTGGCGAAAGAGAAATATGGCCTGGACGTGGAGCTGGTGGGCTTCAGCGGCTCGCTGTTGCCTAACGATGCCACCAACCAGGGGGAACTGGATGCCAACGTCTTCCAGCATCGCCCGTTCCTTGCAGAGGATAACAAGGCGCATGGCTACAAGCTGGTGGCCGTGGCGAACACCTTTGTTTTCCCAATGGCCGGCTATTCCCGCAAAATCAAATCCGTGTCTGACCTGAAGGACGGCGCAACCATTGCCATTCCAAACGACCCGACCAACCTGGGACGTGCGCTGTTGCTGCTGCAAAAAGAGAAGCTCATCACCCTGAAGCCAGATACCGGGCTGCTGCCGACGGCGCTGGATATTACCGCCAACCCTAAACAGCTGAAAATCATGGAGCTGGAAGGGGCGCAGCTGCCGCGCGTGCTGGACGACCCGAAAGTGGATGTCGCCATCATCAGCACCACCTATATTCAGCAAACCGGGCTGTCGCCGGTGCATGACAGCGTCTTTATCGAAGACAAAAATTCGCCGTACGTGAACATCGTGGTGACGCGCGAAGACAACAAAGACGCCGAGAACGTGAAGGAATTTATCCAGTCGTATCAGTCGCCTGAAGTGGCGAAAGCGGCGGAGACGATCTTTAACGGCGGGGCGGTGCCGGGCTGGTAAGGAACCCGCATAAAGCGCGGTGACGTAAGTTGGCCCGATTTCATCGGTAATCGCCCTTTAACCCACAGCATGACGCGCGACGGCTGGCTATCCTCCTTATCACACCAACCGGAGGATAGCCCATGAACATCACCCACATTCGCAACGCCACCCAGCTGATTACCTATGCCGGAAAACGTCTTTTAGTCGACCCGATGCTGGCTCCGCAGGGCGCTTATCCGGGCTTCCCTGGCACGGCCCATGCCGAACGCCGCAACCCGACGGTCGAACTCCCCGTTGACGTCAACGCGCTGCTGGACGCCGACGCGGTGATCGTCACCCATACCCATGACGATCACTGGGATCGCGCCGCGGCGGAACTGATCGCCAAAGACAAACCCATTTACGTACAAAATGACCGCGACGCCGCGCTGCTGCGCAGCCAGGGGTTTAGCAACCTGACGGTCATGACCGACGAGACCACCTTCGGCGAGATTCGAATTGCGAAGACCCACGGCGGCCAGCACGGTACCGATCGCGCATACGCGGTGCCCGAACTGGCGGAGCGGCTGGGCGAGGCCTGTGGCGTGGTGCTGCGTCATCCTGATGAGAAGACGCTTTATATTGCCGGGGATACCGTCTGGCGTGACGAGGTGGCGGCCGATCTGCAAAAGCACCAGCCGGACGTGGTGGTGCTGAACGTCGGCTATGCCCACGTCATTGGTTTTGGGCCCATTATTATGGGGCAGGAGGATGTGCTCAACGTCCATTTCCTGCTGCCGCAGGCTAAAATTGTGGCGAGCCATATGGAGGCCATTAACCACTGCCTGTTGACCCGCAGCGCGCTGCGTGAGTACGTAGAAGCCAACCAGGTGAGTGACGCGGTGAGTATTCCTGAGGATGGCGAAACCGTTATATTCTGAGTGTCTAAAGGGGAAAGGAGAGACAAATGTCGCTAGTCAACGTCGCGATTGTCGCAGTAGACGGGTTCAGCCCGTTCCACTACTCCGTTCCCTGCATTCTGTTTGGCGACTCGGTCTCCGGAGAAAAGCGCTTTAACGTGGCGATCTGCGCCGAAACGCCAGGGTTCCTCACCTCAAAAGACGGATTTGCCCTCAACGCCACGCAGGACTTTACCGCCATTGGGCAGGCCGATATTGTTGTCGTTCCCTACTGGCAGCACGTTCTTGAACGCCCGCCCCAGACGCTGCTCGACAGCCTGGTACAGGCGAGAGACCGCGGCGCAGAAATCGTCGGGCTGTGTCTGGGGTCGTTTGTGCTGGCCTGGGCGGGGATCCTCGACGGCAAACGCGCGGCCACCCACTGGGAGTTCGAACGTCAGTTTCAGTCGCTCTTCCCGAACGTTCGGCTGGATATTAATGCCCTTTACGTGGATGACGGCAATATCATCACCTCCGCCGGGACTGCCGCAGCCCTCGACTGCTGCCTGTATATCATTCGCCAGCGCTTTGGCAGCGTGGTTGCTAACCAGATTGCCCGCCGGATGATTGTTCCGCCCCACCGCGAGGGCGGGCAGGCGCAGTTCATCGCCCAGCCGGTGCCTAAAGATACCCGCGACGGGCGCATTAACTGCCTGATCGACTACCTGCAGCAGCACATCACCGAACAACATAGTCTGGACTCGCTGGCTGAGGTGGTCTCGATGAGCCGCCGCACCCTGACTCGTCATTTTGTTAACGCTACAGGGATGAGCGTCGCCGACTGGTTGACCGCCGAACGCCTGCGGCGCAGCCAGATCCTGCTGGAAGCCGGAAATATGCCGATTGAACGCGTGGCTGAGCTGGTGGGATTTAATTCCGCCGTCACCTGGCGACAGCAGTTTAAGGCGCGTTTTGGGGTGAGTCCGGCGGAGTGGCGAAAGACGTTTCGGCTTCATGCCTAGTGTATTACGGCTAACTCAAGATTTAAGGGTGAGTTAAATCCTTTCTTATTTTCTCTTAATATCCTTCTCACTCTTCTGAAATAACTATTAATTTTAGGAGCCCTAATTCAAATTAGATATACTCGCTTTAAGAAAACTCTTATATTACAAAAATAATCATTGCGGACATTTTTGTGGCATGGATGAATAGCGCCGAAATAAAAATTAGAATAATTTCATTAGTAAATTATGCTGTTGCTATCTTATTGTTTTCGCTTTTTTCAGCGAGGGTGAGTGCTGCACCTTTATCGCCAGCCGATCGCGATTCCATTCAACAGCAACAGCAGCAGCTTTTATTACAGAACCAGCAACAGCGTGAGGAGCTGGAGCGGAGTATTCCTCGCCCTGCGCCCGCCAGACCGCTGCCGGTTACCGGCTCCGGGCCCTGTTTCACTATTCATACCATTACCCTTTCCGGTGCGACCTTAATCTCCCCGAAAAACCGGCAGACCCTTGTCGCGCCGTGGCAGGGCCGCTGTCTGGATATGGCGAAAATAACGGAACTTCTCGCCCATATTTCTGACTGGTATATCAGCCGGGGATATATTACCAGCCGCGCTTTTCTTACCGAGCAGGATCTCTCCGGCGGTCAGCTGAATATTGTTGTGCTGGAAGGCAGACTGGAAGCGATCCGTCTGGAAGGCGAAACGCCGCGTATGCTGAAAATGGCGTTTCCGGGACGGGTGGGCGGCATCCTTAATTTACGCGATATTGAACAGGGCATGGAGCAAATTAACCGTTTGCGTACCGACCCGGTTCAGATTGAAATTCTTCCGGGAACGCAGGCCGGATATTCCATCGTTAATCTCACGGCAAAACCGGAATTTCCCTTAAGTGCATCGGTAAGCCTGGATAATAGCGGGCAGAAGAGTACCGGCGAAGATCAGCTGAGTGGCGTGCTCACCGCCAATAATATGCTGGGGCTGGCGGATAAATGGTTTGTCAGCGGCGGGCGCAGCAGCGATTTTGCCAGCGCGTACGATGCGCAGAATTTTCAGGCGGGCGTCAGCGTGCCGTTTGGCTATGGATTACTGGACTACAGCTACGCCTGGAGTAACTACCGGACCACCATCAGTAACCAGGGATTCAACTGGCTCTCCACGGGCGATACCAAAACCCACCGCGTTAACGCGTCCTGGGTGGTCTTCCGCAACGGGGAGGTGAAAACCGGCATTGCGGCAGGCGTGGTTCAGCGATCCAGCCGCAACTGGCTCAACGACGCGCCGCTTCAGAGCAGCACGCGCAACCTCTC